>PATE01000070.1 GCA_002712305.1 Gemmatimonadota bacterium
GATGCGGTCATCTCAGGTAATCGCGGGTTGCCCTGTGGGGCGCCGGCGGAAGCGAGGCAGCCTGGTCCAACGGTGGTACGAGAAACTGAAGCTACAGTCGGTTCGCAGGCGACTCAATGCGGCACAGGCGCCGGTGAATTGGCGCCGCCTTCGTCGACTGAGTACCGATCGTGTCATCTGACCCTATCTGTTTGCCCAAACAGCGCCACACGTATCATTTTGGCCAAGTGGCCCACCGATCCGCTACGCACCATCTGTCCCTTCACTGCAGGAGATCACGATGATTGGAATGACCTTGACCCGTTTCATCATCGAACAGCAACGCCAGTTCCCGGGTGTTTCGGGTCGTTTCACGACTCTGCTGGATGAGATCTCCATGGCGGGCAAGATGATTGGCCGCGAGGTGAACAAGGCTGGGCTCGCCGAGACGATGGGGTTGACGGGACGCACCAACGTGCACGGCGAGCAAGTGCAGGAGCTGGACGAATTCGCCAATACCACCATCATCCACGCCTTCGATCACTTGGGCCTGCTCTCGGCCATGGCGTCGGAGGAAATGGATGACATCTACACGATTCCCGAGCACCACGTACGCGGCCCTTATGTTCTCGTCTTCGATCCGGTGGACGGATCGTCGAATATCGATGTCAACGTGAGCATAGGTACCATTTTCTCCGTCTACCGACGCGAAGAGAGTTCTGAGCCACAGGTCGAGGACTTCCTGCGGCCCGGCAGAGAGCAGTTGTGCGCTGGTTATCTCATCTATGGATCCAGCATGATGCTCGTCTATGCGACAGGCCAGGGCGAACACGGATTCACCTTCGACCCGACGATCGGTGAATTTCTCCTGTCGCACGAGAACATCCGGAAACATGGTCGGGGCAGTATCTACTCTGTCAACGAGGGCAACTACAACGGTTGGAGTAAAGCTGTGCGCGGCTACGTCGATGACCGTAAGAGGGCCGGCCACTCGGCACGCTACATTGGCTCTCTGGTCTCTGATTTCCACCGCAACCTGCTCAAGGGCGGGGTGTTCCTCTACCCCGGCTCCGAGTCATCGCTCCAGGGGAAGCTGCGTCTTGTATACGGAGCGAACCTGGATCGACTTCTACTTGCTCGATCGAGTCGCCGGCATCGTCGAGACGACGTCCAAAACCCCGTCGGCTCACTGGCATTCAGAGCGCGACCGCCACCAGATCACGGTCGCCTACAGCTATCAGGTGGCAGGGAACGCTTACAAGGGGCGGCGGCGCTCCTTCGACCTGAGAGATGGATTCGATCGTCTCGTGGTGGGGGACTCGATCGATGTCTACGTCGACGCGGCCACACCAGACCAGAGTCGCTTGCGACCGGCGTGGAAGGGATCGAATCTCCTGAGCCTCGGTTATGCCTTCATGATGCTCTCATACCCGCCATGTTTCTGGCCATGAGCTTCGAGCCTGCGCGGCGCGTTCTGGAGCATATCTTGGGCGCGGATGGCGTGCCCTGGCGCTGGGGTGTTTGCGCCCTGGGACTGTTCTTCGTGCTCACGGCACTGAGTGTCCGGTCCGAACAGGTGCCCGCCGTACTGATGATGGATCGAGCCGAGACGACGCTCATCGACCGCCAGCGCGATGTACTGAGCCCGCACGTGGCGTTCACGACGATCACTGATCACTACACCTATCGCGGCGTTCGTCACGAAGGTACATTCCGCACCGGTGATCGGGGCGCCCTCGTGTATGCCGACCACCCGCCGGAGGGACAGATCAGGATCTACGTCGACGAACAGAACCCTCGGATTTCCGTGGCGTATCTCGAGTCAGGCGCCGTGATCCTGAGTTGCGTTCTCCTTTCTCTGGGTGTGCTGATCATGCTGTTCAGTTACCCCGTCAGTTGGCGCCTGGTGGGAATGGTGATTCAGCGTGTCCTGGATCGCCGGATTGCCAGAGACCGGACACAGAGCGCCATTCCGTAACACAACACATATCTGTAGCCTGTTTTGAGGAGAATTCATGGGTGCCATTGCCCTGTTCGACTGGATCGTCATCGTCGTCTACCTGTTGGGGATCACAGGACTCGGACTTTGGGCGTCCAAAAAGGTCCACAGCTCGACGAGCCTCTTCATTGGCGACCGTCAGTTCGGCAAGTGGATGATGACATTCCACTCCTTTGGCACGGGGACACATTCCGATCAGGCCGTGGGTGTCGCGGCGAAGGCCTATACCACGGGCGCTTCCGGCATCTGGTATCAGTGGCTCTGGCTTTTCGTGACCCCCTTCTACTGGCTGATTGCGCCGATCTTTCGCCGCATGCGCGCCGTCACGGTCGGTGAGTACTTCGAGGTCCGATACGGATCCAGCGTGGCCGTGCTCTTCGCCGCCGTCGGTATGCTGCAACTTATGTTCAGCATCGGCTTGATGCTGAAGGGTTCCAGCGCCATGATCGGCGCCATCAGCGGTGGGCAGATCAATCCGGAGCTGGCCATCGGTGCCATGACCATCATGTTCGTCNCCTACGGTGTCGTCGGGGGCCTCAGCGCAGCGATCATTACCGACTTTGTCCAGGGCGTGATGACGATCGTGCTCTCCTTCCTCCTGCTTCCCTTTGCTCTCGATGCCGTCGGTGGCTTACAGGGGCTGAGGACGTCGATCGAGGATCCCACATTCTTCGAACTCGTCGCACCGGGTGAGATTGGTGTCTTCTTCGTCGCCGTCATCGCGTTCAATGCCCTGATCGGTTGGGGCTGCCAACCCACCTCCATGGGCATGTGCGCAGCAGGAAAGTCGGAGATGGAAGGACGCGTCGGTGTGACGGCGGGAGTGCTGATCAAACGAGTCTGTACGATCGCCTGGGTGCTAACGGGCCTGTGTGCGGTGGCCCTCTACAAAGGGCAGACGCTGGATGTTGATCATGTCTACGGCCAGATGGCCCACGATCTGTTTCCCATCATTGGTCCGGGCCTGATCGGGCTTTTCCTGGCTTCCATGCTGGCCTCGGTCATGAGTTCGTGCGACTCGTTGATGATCGCTTCATCTGCTCTGTTCACACAGAACATCTATCGCAAGCTCATCGCTCCGGAGCAATCAGAGACGCACTTTCTCTGGGTAGGACGGATCGCGTCGTTTGGCATTGTGCTTGTGGGCGTCTTGTTCGCGTTCTCGATTGAGAACGTCGTGTCGGGCCTGGAGACCTTCTGGAAACTCGCCGCCATGATGGGTGTGGCCTTCTGGATCGGCCTATTCTGGCGTCGCGCCACCCCAGCCGGTGCATGGGCCGGCACACTCGTCAGCTTCGCAACACTGCTTCTGGCGGGCCAGATCNAGTGGCTNGGATGGGACTTTGATGCGCAGTTCGCCCATCACCTGCCCGGTTTCATGCTGTGGGAGGGGAAGCTCTATTTNCCATGGCAGATGATCATGTATCTGACCACGGGTTTGATCGCCTTCATCATGGTCAGCCTCAAGACTGCGCCCATGGCATCAGAATCTCTCGACAGATTCTACGCCTGTCTGCGAACACCCATTCAGCCCTGGGAGACGGAGACGACAGCCTTCACCTTGCCCGAGGGGCTTGCACCAGAGCCACGACGCTCCCTCGTCGACCACCCGGACTTTGAGATTCCCCGGCCGTCCATGATCGGCATGTTGGGCTTCTTCGGTGCGTGGATCGCCGTGGGTGTGTTGATGGCATCGTTCATCTGGTTGCTGAAAGCCTGAAAATCGAGATGATTCTCGAAGTGCGTGACCTTCACACGCCGGCAGGTACGAGCACGGCGTTCACGCCGAGGTCATTGTATTTCTGCTTCTGGTCGAAGCTCGTACGCAGACAGACACCCGTGTCGGTCCCCTCGACGGCATCGACGACGTAGCGCACACAGTCGTCGAGGGTTTTCAGCGNGGCGTGGGGATTGTGATACAGATTCGCCGTCAGGTCTGTTGGGCCAAAGGCGATACAGTCGAGACCCGGACGGGCTAGCTCGCTGGTGCTGGTCACCGCTGCCACGGATTCAACCTGACACCAGAGCACACCGTGATCGTTCCACCAGGCACCGTACTCCTCCCAGGAGGATCTCTCGCCGACACCCACGCGATTCGCGCCGCCAAAGCTCCGCATCCCCATGGGTGGATAGTAGAAACTGTCGATCGCTTCATCGACGGTGGCCACATCCTCGACCTGCGGCACCTCGATCCCTGTCGGGCCAAGATCGAGATAACGACCGATCAGGTAGGCTTCGCGCGTGTGCCGAATCCGGTAACGCACGGGCACTGAAAACTCCTGTGCGATCTGACAGTAGGCGACGAGCCGATCGTCACTGTGCGGAGAATGCTGTGAATCCGCTTGAACGAAGTCGTAGTCGCGGACATTGAGGGCCCGCTCGAAGTCTTCCCGCGTAGACCAACTGGGAAGGCTGACGCCGAGGATGTCGTCGCCATTGCGAATGCGCTGTTTGAGGCCGCGGGCCATTTCTTCCTCCGTGGACGATCATTCCGATGCTGGAAGGCGACTCTATGTGCAGGCGCCAAAGTAGGACGGTCTCAACCCACCAGCAATGACCACGGGATCAAGCACTACGATCTCGCTTCGAAGCTGCCCAGCCACCCTTCGAGGATGTACTGAGGGTTGCCGATCTCGTCCGGTCGGAGGCAGGCCAGGTCATGAGGAATGTGCTTCAGGCCCAGATCAGGAAGGGTCGCACCCCGTTGATGCAGCGGTGTTCCGTAGAGTTTCTCCAGTTCGATGCCTTGGCCGTCACACCACTGCCCGGAGTTCACCGTGGGTAACTCCCGGATCTGCTCGAGGGTCCAACCCGGTGTTCCGAGGTGACGATGGATCCATTCGAGGGCGACCTTGTAACCATGGTAGGGACGGTGCCCCCCGTCGGGCTCAAACCAGCAAGCCAGGCGACCATCATCAAAGTTTGGCGAGGCATCGGCCAAGGCTCGTTGGGTTCCCTCCCAAGCGGTGCCATCGCCCTCTCGGTCGATGATCGTGTCCGCGTCTCCGTTCAGGAACAAGACCGCGCAGTGTGGCGCCGCCAGGGACAGGAACTCTGGCCAGTCGCATCGTTCGCGCAATCGCTGATTGGGAATTCTCGTGCAGAACTTGCCGGTCTGCGTCATGTAGTCAGAGACTGCCCACCCCGACACGAGGGCCAGCTTCAAGCGCGTGTCCAGGGCCAGCATCCACGTGGCCTTTGCCCCACCAAGTGAATTGCCGGCCACACCGATCCGATCGGCATCGATGTCGCTTCGGCTTTGCAGGAAGTCAATTCCGCGCATCGTGTCGAACACCAACTTGCCCATGATCAGCCGTCCCGCCTGATCCGCCGCATCGTGCACGGGCTCAGGGTCGTGGGCACGGGTCCCCATCCCACCTGAGATGTGGCGTTCCTCCTCGCCGACGGGATCCAGCACGAGGCACGCGATACCCAGCCTCGCGTAGAGCTGTCCCACGTAGACGAACTGCCACTGACTCTTGCTGCCGCCGTGCCCGCAGGTGATCACCACGGCGGGCATCTTCTGGCTTGACGCCCTCGGCCGATAGAGGACCGACGGAACACGAGACCCTGGCTCGCTCGTCCAGATCCACTTCTCGATCACAATGCCTTCACGCTCGATCGTGCCGCGCGCCTCAGGCGCCAGATCGCACCGCTCCGAAGGGATCCCGAGCAGGTCGGTCAGATCCTGGCGAAGGCCATCGCCCCGCGTGCGCTCGTTCGGTTCAACCATGCCCCTACCGTCTCAATAGAACAGCGTCGGTGGTTCACCTGTATTCACATCCAGCGTCGGTCCGTCGGGCTCGACGCCGTCTTCGATCAACACATCCCAATAGGGATCGCGCGCCTCCCGCAGCATCTCCACGAGGCGACGACGCATCGCCACACACTGATCCGGATTCGAGGCCGCCAGATTCACACGCTCGAAGGGGTCTTCCTGCAGATCGTACATCCGTTCTGTTCGATCTTCGAGGAAGGCGTACTTCCAGCGGTCATTGACCAGGCCTCGCCAGTCGGGCATACCCAGATTCCATCGCGGGGAGCCTTGCATTTCGAGCAGCACATCTTCGGGTGCCGAGAAGGATCCCTCGCCGGTGATCGCCGGTGCAAAGTCGGTCCCCTGACTCCAGCGCGGCGCCGGTTCGTCGATCAGACCCAACGTCGTGGCCAACAGGTCGACGAGACTGAACATGCCGTCATCGATCACGCCTCGCGCCGGGATGTGTCCGGGCCGATGAAAGATCGCCGGAATCCGCACCGACTCTTCGTGACAGTGTTCCTTGGTGTTGAAGCGACCGTGACTCCCCATGTAGTCGCCGTGATCGGAGAAATACACGGTGAGCACATCTTCGAAGCCCTTTCCCCCCCCGAGCGTCTCCATGAGTCGACCGATGTTCCAGTCGAGATTCTCAATCATGGCGTAGTAGGTGGCGAGGTGTTTTCGCATGTCATCGCCACCGATGAAGTTGTCCCGTACCTCGAGACTGTGGAGATCGAATCGTTCCCAGCGTTCGGGCACGATCAGCGGGAAGTGCGGCGGCGTTACCGACAACACGAGAAACAGAGGTTCGTCGGAATCGTAGTTGCGCAGGTAGTCGATCGCCCTGTCCGTCAACGCATCGGTTTCATACCCCTCCAGCGGCGTGGGATCGATGTTGTCCCCTTCGTAGATCGAACTGTTGAAATGCTGGTTCAGATTCTCGAAACCGAACCAGTCTTCGAACCCGGCACGATGTGCCTCGGGCGTTCGATTCCGTGAGCCGCCACTGAATTGCCCCGTGTCATCCTCCTCGACCGAAGGAGGCACTTGATTGCGCACGATGCCGCAGTGCCACTTGCCGAAATAAGCCGTGCGATAGCCCTGCTTCCTCAATTCGGTCGCGATGCTGGGCGCCGTCGGCTTGAACACGTCGAAGAACCCCTGCACCGCGCCTGCATGGGCGTGACGACCAGTGAAGATCGTGCCGCGTGAGGGCGTGCAGATCGGGCAGTTGGCATACGCGCGATCGAAGCTCACGCCCTCCGACGCGAGCCGATCCATCCACGGCGTCTGCACATTCGGATCGCCTGCATGGCCCATCGCCTGACCGCGATGCTCATCGGAGAGGATGTAAAGGATGTGGGGCCGAGCACTCATGGGAGCTTCAGCTGTTGGCGGTAGGACTCGTGCCCAAGATCGTTCAACTGCCAGTAGGGCAGACGCATCGACGCCAGCAACTGCCCCTCACCTCCGTCGTTGTCTCGCCACTGCAGGATCCTGCGTGGATACGCCGCATCCACCCACATGGTCACTTCCCGATTCAGATAGTTCCACGTCCAGGGAATGGCGGAGTACGTCGTGCCGTCGAGATCGATCGATTCGGGCGCGCCCTTTCGGATCGTCGCTTTGACGAGAGCCCGCGGCTTGTGTCGCATGCGGAACTGCCACAACTCGGGCAACATCTGTACCGTGCGCGTCTCACCTGAGGCCATGAAGAGCCCCTTGAGTTCACGGATCTCGATGGGCAGGTGATCTTCGCTGACGAACCGATCCGGGCGATCAAATCGCCATCCTTGTTTGCCCTCGCGCTCGAAGTAGCTGTTGAGATCTCCGAAGATGGCGTCGTCTCGAAGTTGAACCTCTTCGAAAACGTGACCGCACCATTCCTGGGCGCTCAAGGTGACCTTGCGCGCTTCGAAGGGCGATCCCGGTTCCGACGGGCCACCTTCCACAGCACTGAAGACACTCGTCATCACCGAGTATGGGTAGATCCCGGTAAGAAACTTCAGCGTCTTGTTGAGTTTGAAAGTGTATACGCGTTCCTGCTGCGGTTGATTGGATTCTACCTTGATCAGAGACTGCCGATTGATCTCCTCCGTGACGAAGATCATGACACTGTGTCCCTCGCGTGTCTCTCCGTACCGAGGCTGCGTCACGCGATAACTCGAGAGTTCCGCGCGGCCATCACCCCAGTAGTCGTAGAAATCCTCGTCGGCCATCACGTCGATCGTCATCAGACCCACCATTACGACCCGCGCGAGCATTGCGACGGGTCTTCCAATCTTCATCATCCTGCCTTCTGCTCTTCCGGCTTCTCGCACGAAGCCTCAACTGCACCGTATCCACCTCCGCCCGGTGTCTCCATGATCAGACGGTCGCCAGGGCCCACCTCGACGCCGTCGATCGCCTTCAATTCACGCACAGTGCCATCTGCGCGAATCCATCGCTGGCGGCCCGGTGCTCCCGCCTCGCCTCCATCTAAACCATGGGTTCCATGGTTTCGATGCTGGGTCAGCAACGACAGGGACATGTCCTGCAGAAACGTCAGTTCCCGCACACAACCCTCTCCCCCACACCAGCGTCCTTGCCCTCCCGAATCGGTGCGAACCTCGAATCGTTCGATGCGCACCGGATAACGCCGCTCAACGATCTCCACATCGGTGATCCGCGTATTGGTCATGTGGCTATGCACGGCATCCGCGCCTGCGAATTGACGGCCAGCCCCCGTGCCACCGCACACAGTCTCGTAGTAGCCAAAACTCTCGTTGCCGAAGAGCGTGTTGTTCATCGTTCCCTGGCTACCCGCCATCAGCCCAAAGGCCTTCAGCAGCGTATCCACCAGACGCTGACTCGTTTCTACGTTGCCTCCACCCACAGCCGGCGCCTCATCTGTGTCGAAGGGTGGACTCAGAATCCCGGGTGGGATCACGATCTCGACGGGTTCGAGCAGGCCTTCGTTCAGCGGCAGCGATTCCTGCACGAGCAGACGCAGAACGTAGGTCAATGCGCTGTAGACGATGGCGGGTGTCGCATTCAGATTACCGGGATGAACGTCCCCACTGCCGCCAAAGTCGATTCGTGCAGTGTCGCCGTCCACTTCGATGGAGACTTCCAGAGGCGTGCCATCATCGAGTTCTTCACGAGCGCCATACACGCCGTCGGCGAGCCGACCGAGGGCGTGGCGGACACCGGCCGCCGCTTCCTGTCGCAGGGCGTCCATGTGTCCAGCGACCACGTCTTCGCCATGGTGGCGGGCCAGATCCTGAAGGGCTGCGCGGCCCCGGTGATTGGCCGCCAGCGCCGCCTCCAGATCGGCCAGGTTTTCATCGATCGCTCGAGATGGACAATCGGCAGACGCCAGAAGCGCCTCCAAATCCTCCCAGAGAACGTGTTCCTCACGCACCAGATGACGCGGTGCGATCACGACGCCTTCCTGTGCGAGGCGGGTTGCATCGGGCGGCATGGAACCTGGGCGAGTCCCACCGATCTCAGCATGATGGGCGCGGCTGGCCACCCAGGCGAGAAGTCGCCCGGTCTCACCGTGAACAGGGGTCACGAGGGTGACATCGGGCAAATGTGATCCGCCATAACCGGGATGATTGGTGATGGCCGTATCCCCTGGCTTCAGCTCGAGCGACGAAGACACTGTGCGCACACACAGTCCGAGCGCACCGAGATGTACCGGAATGTGGGGTGCATTCACCACGAGTCGACCCACTCCATCGAGGACGCCACAAGAGAAGTCGAGTCGCTCCTTCACATTCGTCGACAGCGCCGTTCGCTGCAGGGCCGTTCCCATCTCCCTGGCGATGCTTTCCAGTGCATGGGTGAACAGCGCCAGACGTACCGCCTCGGGTTGTGGAGTCCCTGCTGTCTCGGCACCGGAACGCTTGTCTGTGCATTCCAGAAGAAGACTTCCCTCATCACCTACACTCGCCGTCCACCCCGCGGCGACGAAGGTGGCACTGTGTCGCTCGAAGATCAGTCCCGGCCCCTCGATGGCGGCCTCCAGCGCCTCCCGTGGCCACGCGTCCACTTCGCGCCAACCATCGGCGGCCCATACCCGTCGCTGCTGAGGACCTGATGCGGTCGTCATCGAACGCCCGACGGGAACGTCGGCAAGATCGGTCGAGGCCACGACCCGCATGGACTCAACCTCGATCGGGCGTGAGGGTGGAGCATGGCCATACAGCGACACATAGGCGTCGACGAAGGTCTCAGCGGGCGGTCCCCCATCCGCGTCGACGATGATGGTCGATTCCTGCCCCCTCAGTCGGAGATTCAGCAGTCGGCGCCGCACAGCCACGAGGGACGCGGGGACTCCCTCGTTGACGATGGCGCCCTTTGACTGGGCGGCAAGCTCGTCAAACCACGTCGGCAGATCCTCTTCAATGTCACTCAGCAGCCGTAGAACCTGGCGCTCGGCAAAACGCTCGATCGCTGCGGCACCGAGCCCACGAGCCGACAGCAACCCCGCGTCGGTGGGGATCAATACACGATCGATGCCGAGACGTGAAGCGACACCACAAGCGTGTTGCCCCCCTGCGCCTCCGAAGCTGACCAGAGCGAACTGGGTGGGGTCGACACCCCGTTCCAACGACACCCGACGAATGGCCGCCGCCATGCGATCGTCGGCGATGGCGATCAGCCCGGCCAGCACTTCGTGGTCGGACGCGTCGGCTCCACCTGATCGATCGTCTCGCATCTGACGCTGCAACTGGTCCAGAGCGGCCTGAGCGGCTTCGATACTCACGGGAATCTCGAACTGTGTGGCATCGAGACGACCCAGCAGGAGGTTTGCGTCGGTGACGGTCAGAGGTCCGCCTGCACCATAACAGGCCGGACCGGGATGAGCACCGGCGCTCTCGGGGCCGACGCGCAGCCGTCCGCCGGAATACGAGCAGATCGACCCGCCACCGGCAGCGACGGTTTCGATGGCCAACGCCGGGGCGACCAGATGAGCGTCGCCCACTCGGTGCTCGAAGTTGTAGTCGAAATCGCCATCGTAGCGCGCCACGTCCGTGCTCGTGCCGCCCATATCGAAGGTCAGAATACGCTCGAAACCGGCACGCCGGGCGGCCTCTGCGGCACCGGCCACTCCACCTGCGGGGCCACTGAGAAGACTGTCCTTCGTCCGATAGTCGGCCCGCTGCGTCAGTCCGCCGGCACTGGTCATCACATGGAGATCCTGCCCACCGAGGGCCGACTCCACGCGATCGAGGTAGGCGCCGACGACGGGCGTCAGATACGCATCGACCACGGCCGTCTGCGCCCTCGGCAGGATCTTGATCAGCGGAGCCAGCTGGGAAGAGATCGACACATTCTCCATTCCCTGCTCGATCAGGAAAGCGGCCAGGTCCAGCTCATGGGACGGATTCCGATAGGCGTGAACCAAGGCAATGGCGGCACTGCGGACACCAGCCTCGACGAGTTTTCGTATGCGCGGTGCCAGTTGCGCGGGATCGAGCTTGCGTTGCACCTGCCCCTGCGCGTCGAGCCGTTCATCGACCTCCACGACGGCCGTATACAGGACAGCGGGCTTCTCGATCTGAAGCGCGAACAGATCGGGACGCTGCTGGTCTCCGATCAGCAGCAAATCTCCGAACCCCTTGGTAACGAAAAGCGCCGTCGGTGCGCCTTTGCGTTCGAGCAAGGCGTTGGTGCCCCGCGTCGTGGCCAGACGCATCGACATCTGTGGCAGGGGCTGATCGGCGGGCGTCTCCGTCACCACGCGGGCGGCTAGAACGGGGGCCTCCTCCCCGGTGAACAGCTCGATCGCCACCCCCGGAGACAGACCCGCAAGCGGCTCGGTGACACGCAGCCTCTTTTTCTTCGGGTCATACTGCGTGACGATGGTGTGTTCCTGCTCGCCCAGGATGCGCAGACCGAAGCCGCGACAGAAATCGGCAGCCTCCGGCCACCGAGCCACCACATCAAAGGACAGATCGTCGACAGTCGAGTCAATCCGGCCACGTAGAGCAGAGGAGGAAAGCACTTTGCAGCGACGCAGATCGCCATTCGGCGACAGCGCCAGGCAGTCGGTGAAGGTGCCGCCGGTGTCGACCCAGACCTGCCAATCGGTCATGTGACGGCGATCAGTGCGGATGCTCGGAGCGCTCGATGCGCAGAAACCACATCTCGTACAGGGGAACGACGATGCACAGAAGCATCGTGATCCCGAGCAGAGCGGAGTTGATCGGCGCGAGAATGCCGAAACCGGGTGCCCCGTAGCGAATCAGCCAGGGCTTGGCGAGATCGAGGGCGATATAGACGAAGCAGGACGAGATGACGAAGGTCTTCCATCGTTGACTCCACGCGCTCATCAGGAACAGATGTCCCGTGGTCATGAAGATGATGGGCATGATGAAGAAGTGAAAGTGCGTCGTCTCCGTGAGCTCCGTCGCTTCCTTCGGAAACTGCATGCCCTCTTCATCGCCGGCATAGTAGGCCGTCGCGCCCTCTGTATCGAGGCCGGTTCGCTCGAAGGACATGTAGATGGAAAAGGCCGACCCGGCGAGCATGAACACCAGGAAGTAGGTCATGATCAACTTGGTGTTCAGGTCCATGCGGGCGAGCAAAGACCGATTTGTGAAGTAACGCATGGACCGCCGTAGAGCTGGACTCAGCGCCTCGAGGTGAGAGGATCGCGATAGATCAGCTCGGTAAGAGCCAGTGTCTTGCGCACGCCGTAGTTGAGTGCACGCACCGACAACGTGGCGCCAGTGATATTGATGATGTCGCGATCGATGCGAATGGGATCCTCGCCATCCTTTCCGCGATACTGCCGCAGGAATCGCGTGCGTCGCACTTCTCCACCACGACTCTCACGGTACACGAGCACAGCCACTTCCTGGATGCTCAGATCCGCGCCAACGCCCACCATGAAAGTGATGGGCCGGTACTTTCCGACTTCTTCGGTGAGTGCCGCGTATCCCAGCAATTCCTCCTGGGCACCGCGGGCAATATACACGGCAAAGGAATCGTCTACAACGCGACGGCCGAGTCGTTCGCTGATCTCGGCACGGGCCGTGCTGTCGATCATGTGCACGCGACGTTCGAAGTGGGTCGCATCCGGGAAGATCCGCGTGCGCGCTTGGGGCTCGGAGAGGTAGACCTGCACGGAGATCTGTTCGTCCGTGGGCATGGATTCAGCCGGCAAGGACTCAGCCTGAGCGGGTCTGCCCGTGAGGCAGAAACAGAGCAGCCCCATTGTCACGTGCCCGACGGTGGCGGTGACACGCTCTGCAGTTCGGCAGTACGGGTCGTCGACCATGCTTGGAAAGGCCATACTCAGAAATAGGAGGCCACGGAAAAGATCAACCCGCTGTTGCCATCCGCTTGATCGTAGATCTCATAGTCGAGCTTGAGCACGGTCTCTTCTTCAGGTCTGAAGTTGATCCCCACCGTGTAGCGGGTTTCGTCACTGCCCCCCAGATCGACGTGGTCGTATCGCCCCACCAGCGTGAAGATCGAGTTGGGAAACTGAGGAAGTGCACCGGGCAGAAAATGATACGCCACCTGTCCGTAGTACCCGGAACGACTGTCCTCGGCGGCACCGTCGACGCTCGCTGTGGCGATCTCACCGCGAAAGTCCAGTGGACCCCGATGCACGTTGGCATCCAGTGCGTAGATCGCCAGAGTGTGTTCGCCCGCGTCATCGTACGCCCCCACGTGAAGGGACCCCCCCAGATCGACACCGAGCCACGGTGAATAGTTGAGTCGGCCGACGATCGACTTCTCCTCGTTGTTGTCAGCTTTCTGACTGCCTCGCCCCGATCGCAGGCTGTTCGCCGCTGCCTCGTTGAAGCCATTCACCAGGTAGATCTCGTATCCGAGCAGCGAACCGTCAGAAGGGTACAGCGTCCCGTGCAGGCCCATGCCTGATTCCGCCAGGGTCGTGGGGATGATGTGGCGTACGACGAGGGGGCGATTGGTCAGGTCATTCAGCGGACTGTCGTGCAGCAGGTTGAATCGACCGAGAGGAGACAGGATCACCCCCGCCCGGTAGACGATCGATTCGGCGAACTCGATGTCCACCGTGGCGAATTCGAGTTTCAATTCTCCATCGCTCGTGCCACTGCCCTTCACAAGCCCACCATGCTCGAATTCGATCTCCGCCATCACATGAATGCGTTCGCTCACCTGTCCATGGATGAAGGGGATAAAGCGATGTTGATCGAAGGTTTTCTTCGAGTCCGTCCAGAACAATTCGTGATCGATGTAGCCGCCCAGAACGGTGCCTTCAAAACCGGCGCGTAAGTGGGGCTTGTCGTCACTTCCGCCCGGCACTGCGGATCGTTGTTCTGCGGAATCCTGCGCCGCAGACTCAAGTAGCGACAACATCAAGAGACAGAGGGCCAGGATGTAGGGGAGGCACTGGTTTCCTTGCTGCGAGGCGGTCGTCGTGTTCATGGATTGTGTGACTCCTTAGACTGTTTTCGGTGGATTGTGGAGGTGCACTGGTGTGCGAGTGCGCAGCATCGTGTGAGCTTTTTTGTCTAGCTCCTGCGTGGCTCAGCTCTTGTTTGGTTGGCGCTTGTTTTATTCACCGCATTATAGTTTATCATACAGAACCAAAGGACTGCAAGATAAACTGCAATCGTTTGGCTGTCAACGGAAAAGTGACGCAACCTTTGAAAATCCTGAGGACTTAGGTATTTCACTTTGCCGCTTGCGCTTTGAGGACATCTGGGTATCTTTAGCCGCACCAACCGTCTGTTTGGATTACCAAACGAAAGATGAAGGTCCCATGACTGTGTTGGGTGTGACAATCGGCAAGGCAGAAGAGCACGCGAGCGAACCCGCCGAAGCTTGTCTTTCTGATTGGCGTCGTGACTGCGATGCCATCGTCCTTGAACTACCAGGTGGCGACCAACTCTCTGCACGCTTGCGCGAGTTGGGTATCTTGCCTGGTACGTTGATCCGTGTACTGCGCACCGGGGCTCACCTGGTCGTACAGACAGGCGACACACGCCTTGCATTGCGTCGCGAAGACTGCGACGGCGTTCGCGTCGGCGCAGTTCCTGCCGTCATCTGACGGCAGCACCCTCCCGGCTTCTTGCGGCTTTTTCGGCAATGTCTGATCAGCCGATCCGATCCGACCCTGCCATCGCCCTTGTCGGTAACCCGAACACGGGCAAGACCACTCTCTTCAACGCACTCACCGGACTGTCCCAGCGTGTAGGGAACTACCCGGGCGTGACCGTTCAGTATCAATCCGGCCACATGGATCTCGCCTCGGGTGATGCACAGATCATCGACCTGCCCGGCACCTATTCTTTGTCAGCCTCCTCGCCCGACGAAGCGATCGCCGTCGATGTCCTTCTCGGGCAGCAGGTGGGGGCAGATCCTATCGACGTTGTCGTCGTCATCGCTGATGCGAGCAATCTGCGCCGTCATCTGTATCTGCTTTCCCAGATTATAGAGACGGGGCACCGTGTCGTGCTCGCTCTCAACATGATGGATCTGGCCCGTGAACGTGGTGTTCACGTCGACATCGACGAGTTATCGGCTCGCCTGGGCATTCGCGTCGTCCCCCTCACGTCACATCGCGGCGATGGCATCGACGAGTTGATCCGGGCCGTGGAGGAGACCTTGCAGGAGCCTCGGTCGGAAGACGCTTTTTCGTCTCCCGTGCCCGGGTCGCTGGTCGCGGCGGCTCATGATCTGTGTCAGGACGAGACCCACCCCGTCAACAGCCACGTGGAAGCTCTGCGCGTTCTCGTCGACGCGGGGGGCCACCTCGAAGAGCGATTGGTCGAGCGCACCAACGGTGACATCACCCAGCGGCTTGTCGCCCTGCGCGAGAAGGCCGCCACGGGCCGCCCTCTTTCGGCGGTCGAGAGTGAAGCGCGGTACGCCTGGGTGGCCCAACTCGTCGATGGCACACTTCGAGGCGACGAACAGTTGCGACCACGTCGCTCGGATCGCATCGATCGACTGCTGACACATCGCGTGGCCGGATTGGCTGTCTTCCTGGCGATCAGCGCAATCACTTTTCAGGGGATCTTCTCGTGGTCCGCTCCCCTGATGGACGCCATCGATGGTCTTTTCGGTGATCTCGGTGTCGTCGTGGGGCGTTACATCAACGAGGGCCCTCTGCAGAGCCTCGTCGTCGATGGGGTGATCGCCGGCGTCGGAGGCGTACTCGTCTTTCTGCCTCAAATTGCCATCCTCTTCCTCATCATCTCTCTGCTTGAGGATTGTGGCTACATGGCCCGGGCGGCGATGATGATGGATCGCCTGCTGCGTTTCTGTGGGCTGTCGGGACGCTCCTTCATCCCCATGCTCTCGAGTTTTGCATGCGCCGTTCCCGGCATCCTGTCGGCGCGAGCCATTTCCGACCGACGCGACCGCTACGTCACGATTCTCGTGGCGCCCCTGATGAGTTGCTCTGCCCGTCTGCCCGTATACGTCTTGTTCATCGCCGCCTTCATTCCCGATCGCCCCATGCTGGGCAGTTGGCTCGGACTGCAGGGGCTGACCCTGCTGGCCATGTATGGTGTGGGTGCCAGTGTGGCCATCCCCGTCGCACTGTTGCTGCGACGCACACTCCTTCAGGGTCAGTCGACGCCCTTCCTTATCGAGTTGCCCTCGTACAAGTGGCCTGTACCGAAGGTCGTCCTCATGCGCGTGTATCTGAACAGCCGGGAGTTCGTCGTGCGAGCGGGGAGCATTATCCTGGCGGCGACCATCGTCATGTGGGCCCTGGCGTATTATCCACACTCGGCAGAGATCGCCACCGATTTCGACGGCAGGCGACAGGCGGCCGAAACACTGCCCGAGGCGACTCGCACGACAACCCTCGAAGCGATCGACCTGGCCGAGGCGACGGCCTACCTCGAAGCGTCTTATCTGGGTCGGGCGGGCCGCTTTCTCGAACCCGTCGTCGAGCCACTGGGTTGGGACTGGCGGCTCGGCATGGCGGCGCTGGCCTCCTTCCCCGCCCGTGAGCTGATCATCTCAACCTTGGGGACTATCTACAGCCTCGGCGCCGACGCGAATGAGACCTCCTCCGATCTGCGGTCGGCGCTACGCGCGTCTCCCGGGGCGGATGGAGAGCCTCTCGACACGCCCGTGGCCCTGTCGGTGATGGTGTTCTTCGCCTTGTGCGCCCAGTGTACGTCGACCCTTGCCGTGATTCGACGAGAGATGGGATCCTGGGGATGGGTCGTCCTGTCCTTCGGCTACATGACGGCGCTGGCCTATGCGGGCGCCTTCATCGTCTACCAGGTGACCGAGTCTCTGGGATGGGGCGCGGTCGGATGAGTGAGGTGATGGAAATGCTCAGGATCGACGGATGGCAGAGCCTCGTCGTGTTCATCCTCGTCGCATGGAGTGTCCGACATCTGGTGCGGGCGTTTCGTCACCCGCTCGATAACGAGAACGGCTGCGGCACCTGTGCGACGAATGCCGTCGGCGGCGATCAACTCATTCAGATCGAGACGACGCCAGACAAGTCGACCGGCAAGTCGACCCACGCGTCGAGCTAACCGGCACGTGCGTAGCGCTGCCCTGGTAGACGCACGACACGCCCAACCAACTCGAGCCGCAACAGCGCTTCCTGCACATGCCCGACGGACTGCCCGACCTGACGGGCGAGACTCTCGACGCCGTGTTCACCACTTTGGAGTGCTTCGAGCAGCGGGTTGGCGTCATCGATGGACCGGGCTTGGGGCATCTCATCTCCCCAGGCGGTGGGCAAGTGCACCTTCAACTCGTCGATGACATCCTTCGCGCCGCGCGCCAGGCCGGCACCGTCTCGGAGCAGTGAAAGGCATCCCGCACAACGCGGGTTGGTAATCTCTCCAGGGACGGCGAACACCTCACGGCCCTGCTCGCGTGCCAACCGTGCCGTCATCAGGGCACCGCTGCGCTTAGGCGCTTCGATAACGATGACAGCCTGCGCCAATCCACTGACGATTCGATTTCGACGTGGGAAACTGCTGCGTTCGGGAGGTGTTCCGAGGGGCGACTCCGCCAATAGCAGGCCATCGGCCTGGATCTGTCGGTACAGCTTGGCATGATCGCGTGGATAGATCACGTCGACGCCACCGCCGAGAACGGCGATCGTGGCACCACCGGCGTGCAGAGCCCCCTCGTGAGCCGCCCCGTCGATCCCACGTGCCAGGCCACTGACGATGGTCACTCCAGCGGTGGCCAGATCAGACCCCAGCTGGGTCGACACACGTTTGCCGTAGCTGGTGCATCGTCGCGAACCGACGATGGCCACTGCAGGAGGTTGCAGAAGTCGCCGATCTCCGAGAGCATACAGGCTCAGCGGTGCGTCCGCAGCTTCGGCCAACCAGGACGGGTAGTCTCGATCGCCCCAGACAACCAAGAACCCACCTCGATCTTCCAGACGTCGCAGTTGCTCGTGCGCCCAATGAAGGTTATCGCTTCGGTTGACCCTTTGCAGCGTGCTCTTGCCAAGCACGGCTTCCCAGTCGGTGTCGGGGGCCGAAAGCGCCGCTCGCGCTGAGCCGCAGTGATCCACGAGCATGCGACTCCGTTGAGGGCCAATCTTCGGCAGCCGCCCCAGGGCCAGCAGTGCGACCCGTTCCTCGGCCCTGGATGGGTCTTCGGGAGAATCTGGCCCGTGCTCAGCCGTGCGTTCCGTCATCATCCGTCGCCCAGGACGGTGTCACCCTCGACCTCTTCATCACCGAACTCGCCGTCCAACGCGGTCTGCTCTCGCTGCATCGTCACCTGGCTGCCCAGCGCCTGCACCAGTTGGTCCAGACCAAAGCCGGAAACGGCAGAAATGAGGAAGTGATGGAGGCCGAGATCTGCTAGAGGGTTGGTGAAAGACGCCGCGTCCTCGACGGTCAGCAGATCCGCCTTCGTAAAGGCGAGGGCAAGCGGCTTTTCCAGGAGGGCAGGATTGAAGCTGGCCAGTTCCGCCCGCAGCGCCTCGAATTGATCGGCCTGGTCGTCGCCCGTCGCGTCGAGGGCGAACAACAGGATGCGTGTTCGCTCGATGTGTTTGAGGAAACGAATTCCCAGCCCCTTGCCCTCGTGAGCCCCCTCGATCAGACCCGGGAGATCGGCGAGCACGAAACTGTCGAAGTCACCGAATCGGACGATGCCGAGATTGGGTTCCAACGTCGTGAAGGGGTAATCGGCAATCTTCGGATGGGCTGCCGAAACGCGCGACAGCAAGGTAGACTTGCCCGCATTGGGGAAACCCACCAGACCGATATCTGCCAGGAGTTTGAGTTCGAGATGGACGACGATGTCGCGCCCCGGTCGTCCGCGATCGGCGCGGCGTGGAGCCTGGTCCTGTGCGGTTGCGAAACGCGCGTTGCCCCGCCCTCCCCGGCCACCCTTCAACAGAATCATCTGCTGGCCAGGAGTGAGCAGATCCGCCACCACCTGGCCGTCGGCATCCTTGACCAGCGTTCCCGGGGGAACTCGGATGACGGCATCGTCACCTCGTGCACCGGTCAGTTTCTTGCCCTTGCCGTGGCCACCCCGTTCGGCAGCGATCTTGGGACGATACCGCAGATCCACGAGCGTCGACAGTTTGTCATCCGTGTAGAGGACGACATTCCCACCATCTCCCCCATCGCCGCCGTCGGGTCCGCCGCGCGGGACGTATTTCTCCCTGCGAAAGCTCATGCAGCCATCACCACCGGCCCCCGAGCTAAGCGTGAGATTGACTTCATCGATAAACATGGATGATCACCAGATCAGCTGAACTTCCTGCGCAACCGTTCGTCGACATGGGCCGGCACGAATTTGGAGACGTCGCCGCCGTATTCGGCGATCTGCTTCACCGTGGAGGAGCGCAGATACATGTATTCCGCACTCGTCATCAGATAGACCGTGTCAAACTCCTCCCACATGCTTCGATTCGTCAGCGCCATCGAGAATTCGGCATCGAAGTCGGTCACAGCCCGCAGACCACGCACGGCGTGATGGATGTTGTGCTTGCGAGCATAGTCAACGAGCAGTCCACCCGTCTGATCGATCGTCACCTGCGGCCAGGCGGAGGTCGCCTCACGGATCATCTCGATATTTTCCTCGGCGCCGAACAGGGACTGTTTTCCGGGGTTGGTCGCCAGCAGCACCACGAGGGAATCAAACATGTCGACGGCTCGCTCGATGATGTTCACATGTCCGAGCGTGATGGGATCGAAACTTCCCGGATACACGGCGGTCTTCATCTGCTCGGCTCCTTCCCGAGGAGGACGTCGATGGAGGCGGTCACCCGCAGGAGGCCTCCTTCGATCGATTCAGTGCTGAAAGATGTCAGACGTACCTGAGATTCGCTGGCCAGGGCCATGCCGAACGCCGCAACCTGCGAACGGTCGCCCACAGCCGAGAGCCCCTGCTCTACACGCGTGTTTCCCGGTGACCAGGTCTCATGGGTGGGGCGCAAGGTCGACAGGCGCAGCAGACCTGCCGTGCGTGCGTGATCCTGCGCCAGGTGCACCAGCGCGTCCACGTGCATGGATGCCCGCTGCGGTGGTGTTCGTGGCGCATCGGAGCCAGCAAAGCCTTGAATGGCGAAAGATGGCGTGCTCGCACTCGTGCCGGCCCGCCAGAACGTGAGGGTTGGTTGCAGGCCAAGGTCGTGTAGCATGCCCACACTCTGACGCAACCCATCATGCTGGTTCGACAAACTGGTGCCTTCGAGCCGGAATGTGCCATCGGCGTGACTCACGTGCCGTGTGACCGTTGTGCCGCGTGGTAGACGTCGGCTCATCCGCTGAGCCGTCTGCCACCAGGTCACCGGTGTCGAGGCGGCGGATTCTGCAGGGGACTGCGCAACGACGGTGGCTGTGGCAACCGCTGGCCGGGTGACTCGCGGTTGGGAGCGCCCTTGAGAAACGGGAGCTGATTCGATGGCCACCGTCATGGGCAGTGGCGCATCAGCGCTCTGTGTCACAGAGGCGGACCTATCGCCAGCTTCTGCATTGCCGTGGCCGGCTTCCGCAGCCACAGTGGAGGCCGAATCCTGGAGGATCGAGCCGGTGTACTGGCGCACGGCGTCGAAGTTCAGCACGTGCAGCAGACCCACCTGTCGATCGATCCCATACAAGGCGGCGACGATGGCAATCACGCCCGCAGCGGCCAGATACATCGGCAGGCGCCGACGATCGTTCTCGAGTTCGATACGGATCATCGCCATCGTCAGACGTCTGCCAGTCCGCGGAAAGCCAGGCCTGCAGCCACTGCCAGTGCCGCCCCACCACCTGGCATCGCTTCGAGGGCCTCATCGGCACTCGTTCGGCGGCGCAGTTGGGCGAACGGATCCAGCGGCGTGATCGAGCGCCCAAGGCCCGCCAGATGTTCGCCCGCATCCAGAGCCTGTACACTGGCAAGCCAGACGCGGTCTGCTGCTTCTGTGCCCTGACCTGTATCCAGCAGTCCTTCGACGTAGCTGCGCAGCAGATCGATTCGGGCCGCGCTGACGGCAGTCCCCTCGTCCTCCCAGTCCCAGACCGCTTCCGCCTCAAACTCGCCATCGCGCATGAGCACGACGCGCCCCTGGGCCGCTTCGAGTTGCACGAGCAGATCACTGCCCTCGTCTCGTGCGGCGCCTCCACCTTCGAGGGCGTTGACCAGCGCAAAGGGAATCATGTCGAAACCGGGTTTGCCGATCTTCGCCTGGCGGCAGAGTACACCGTAAAGCTCCAGTACCTCTCGACGAGCGGCCACGACGAAGCCGTATCGACTTGTCTGCAGCACGTCCAGCACAAAGTCGTCGTAGTCGTCTTCCAACGACTGGCGCGCCTCCCACATCAGTTGCTCTCGCGTTTCCGTCCTGCTGTTGGGAATCAGGAAACGCCGCTTCACGAAGGAGGAAGTCCCACCGAGACCGAAATACGGTCGCTGACACTCCACGCCCGCCACGGCCAGTTGGCGCAGCGCGGCGGCCAGTGCGGCGCGGTCGACATCCTCCGCAAGTCGCTCGGGCAGCTGATAGGGATCGGGAAGATCCACACGCGCGCAGGCCGACAGAGAGATGGTCTTGCGTCGCCGTGACATCTGGACCGCGTAGACGGCATCATCGGTGATATGAACACCGGTGCAGTATTTGGAGCCAGAACCAAACACGTCGCGTCAGAGGCCAGGGTGAAGGGTGATGGACATCATCAGTCCAGGCGCAGGTGTGGGCGCAATCGCTCAAGCGTGCGAACACCGATTCCGCGTACCTGCGTGAGCTCATCGATGTGCGCAAATCGACCATGTTGCTGCCGGTAGGTGACGATCGCCGCTGCCGTGTGTGGTCCGATACCGGGCAGTGTCTCCCATTGAACAAGCTCGGCCGAGTTGATGCCGATCGTCGTAGACACCGACGCGCCTCCTCCACCGACTTCGAGATCACTCTGCGCAGGTGGTACGGCCGCTGCGACCTCGACGTGCGGAGGATCGACGGCCTTCCGAATCACATGGAAGTCTTCCAGTCCGTCCTGCGTCCACGACTCGACCACGAGTACCAGGCAACCGAGGAACAGAGTCGACGTCAGAAACAGCACGGCGACCTGCTCCTGCTTCGTCAGCACCAGCCAGTTCATGGCTTTGTCTATCGGGAAGATACCGCGCCGCCAAGGGCACGTGCAATGAGAACCGGGCGCACAGTCGGCATCAGCGGAAGAACAACGTCCCTGACATACGCAACTCGCGGACCTTGCGAGTGCGATCGGAGATGTTGTTGCGATCGTTTTCGTAGCGGACGATGCCATCACCACGGAAGTTCTCGCTGAAGGTGTAGGTCGCCCGCAACTCTGCTTTGACGCGGTCCGTAGATGAAATGGGCACAGGCTGCTCCGAGCCGGTCCCACTCTGTCTGATCTCCGATTCGAAGGAGACTTCGAATCTCAGATCGACATTACTCTTGAGTTTGCCGAACAGAGGCAGTGTTCGAGGTCGCAGTTTGTAACGAACATCGAAGGTCGTCTTGTTTCGCTGCAGTTCCCCACTTCCACGCAGCGGCGGTAGCCCTCTCACGACGCCATTGGAGTCCTCCTCGGCCAACTCGTAGTCGAGATCCTCACTCGTGGACCGGTTGACCTCGAAACGTGTCGTGGGGCCCACTCGCCACTGACCTGTCCACGAGGCACGCCATTCGGTCGATTCCGATTGAGTGATCAAGTTGCGTGGCTGTAGATCTCGTTCGCCTTGATCGTTGGCCGACTGATCGAAGCGGATATTGACCTGTGCGCTGTTGAGAAACCGCTTCATATAGGGAATACGATCCGCACGTCCCCAGTTGACCGTGATCGACGGGAACTGTTGCCGGCGTTCAACCCGGAGTCGGTTTTGTGTGCTGCCGGAGCGCTCCGATTGCGTCTCCTTGAGGCTACTCTTAACGCTGAATCCCATCGGCAGCCGCAGCCCCGTCGACATATCCGTGTCGGTGCTTCGGCTGCGTGTGTCCTGCTGTGTCAGGCCAGAGCCTTGCTGACCGATCTGAAGGGAATCCTCGATACCGATCTGGAAGAGGAATGGCGGGCGCGCCACCAGATTGAAGCTGTTTGCGTCGGTGCTGCGCCGCCACGTCGTATTGAAGGGTTCGATGTAGCTGCTTAGGAAATAGAGGAATCTGCGCGCCACAAAGGGCTGCGAGACCTCCGGCTCCTCGATCGGATCGGGCGCGACGACCGCCTCGGCACTGTCGATCTCTGCCGCACGGCGACGTGGACGCGCACGCGGGCGTCCCGCCCGACTTCGGTCGGCTGGGGCGCCGAGGAATTTCAGCAACTGTGGGAGTCGAACATTCACGCGCGCCGTCACCGTATTCTTCGTGATGATGTCGATCGTGCGAATCGGAATGCCCGTGATCGAATCGAGCACGGCCGATGTTCGACGACTGCGCGGATCGCCACTCTCCTGATAGTTGGCCGAAAACGTAAAGGAAGGATCGAGCCAGGTGATGACGCGCGGATTCACCTTCAAATCCACTTTCTGATTTCGTGAAACCTCCCGGCCGAAGCTGAGGCGCGAGGGCTCGAAATTCCTGCGTAGATCACGATTGACTTGGAGATTGTAGTCGCCCGAGAGTGAGCGGATCGGGCTGTATTTGCTTACATACGTCTCCTTCATATCGAACAGCTCGTTGAAGGTCGTGTCGCGCTGCGATGCTCTCCAGTTCTCGCTCTCCTGGCGATTGGCACTCATGGTGTAGCTCATCAGCGTCGGCAACGGACTCAACTCAGATTTTCGCAGACGCTCCGGGATGAACTCCGGAAGCCACCTGAGATAGTCGACCTTCGGCTTCGGAATGGGCAGCTTGTAGCTGAAGTTCATGGTCTGCGAGTCACGGTCATCGACGGGTGTAACCGGAGACATGTTCCGTTCTCGCGTCTGCGACATCCGCAGATTCATCTGATCGAAAGTCCAGTGAGAGAACCAATGGGTTCCACCTCGCTTGCTGATTGAAAACTCAAAGAATTCCTTGCGGCGTTCAGTGCGCAGCGAGTCCTTCTCGTCGGCTTGCAGTTCGACGTCGGAATTCGGACCAAAGCGAGGTAGCGACAGGTCGCGATTGAAGGAAGCCTTGATGGGAATGGAGAATCCCCAGCTTCCAGGCAGGAACTTGTGAACGTTCGTCGTCGTCGACACCGTCGTACGAAGATCGCCGCTCTTTCGTTCCGTGTTGTCGATGGTGCGAAAGTTCTGACTTCGCCAGTCGACGAGCGCGTCCAAATCCATGAAGTCGGCGAACTTCGTGTTGATTCGAGCAAAGGCCGCGATCCCGGCATCGTTGCGGGCATCATCCAGGCGCATTTCGTCGACGTAGACCTGTCCCGTGAATCGTCGGGCATCGGCGAGATTCCGAAGTCCCAGATTCAGCTGACGGATCTGCTGCAGCGATGGATTGCCCCGCACTCGGTAGATAGCCGGGGCGCCGTCACGACGGCCTGGCCGGGTGATCACCGTGTCCAGCTGGTTGAGGACCACTCCGAGACTGTCGAATCTCCCCGCCCGCAGTTCCGCTTTGAGCAGCGACATCTCCTCGAGTTCGATATCCACTTCGTTGCGCTCGTCCCAACCCACGAAGACCGGTGTGGCGAATTCGTAGTAGTTGAGCGAATCAACCCCGAAGCGAACGAAGAACTCCAGATCGCTCGAATCGATCCCGGTCACGTAGGTCGCATTCGAATCCCCATGCACGAACATCCGTAGGCGCGTGTACTTCGTGTAGTCGGCACTGCGTGACAGAACTTTGGTCGCTGACACCTGATGCTCCACGTCGAGATTCTCCACGTCGAGCACCAGGGATTGCTCACGCTCGCGTACACGTGAGTTGGTCAGACGCCGCACTCTCACACCGGGTGGCTGTCGGTAGCTCTGATTCTCGTCGGTGCCGATGACGGTGACATTGATGGCCTCGTCCTCGGAGATGACTCCTGCATTCTCGAGAGCGACAATCTCATCTTCCTGCCACTCGTTGCCGATGATTTCGATCTGGGCGATCTGCACCATGATCGAATCACCTGCCGCGCGATCGGTGACCAACGCCAAACGGGCGAATTCGATGCGACTGGAGTCCGGTGTTCCTACACGCTCGATGTCCTCCGTGTAAAGAGGAACGCGGAAAAGGCGCCACTGATCACATTCGCCGGCTATCTCTGCAGCACTACACGTACCCGGCTCGTGATCATCGCTGGCCAGATCGATGGAATAGTGGTAGTAGTCGTTTCGTGTGTTGAGATTGCCGTCGTTGTTGAGATCCTCCGAGTCCGGTCGCAGCCCCCCTTCACCACCTCTGAGATTGCCCTGCGTTCCATTGATTCGGCGGTAGTCGTCGCGGTTGCGTGTGGGATCGTAGTTCCAGTTGTCCCCCTCTGGGTCACTGGGTTCGCGGTCAGGCACCAAGGTCCTGAACTGACTCACCATCGCCTCTTCTGACTGCGTTGTGTCACCTCCGGCTTCGGCGAGATAGAACTTCAGTTCCTCTTTGTCGTCGCGGCCATCGATCCCCACGTCCTCACTGTCGGAAACCTGACCATCGCCTGTAGCACGCCCCGGCAGCGGTTTGTCCTCGGTATCGATGCGGTTGTTGAGGATCACGTCCTCGCTGAGATCTCCCAGATCCAGATGCAGCTCTCCCTCGACGCCTCGCACCCAGAGATCCAGAAACTTGGACTGGGAGAAATCTCTCACGCCACCGGTGAACACGGTCATGACACCGCCCCACGTTTCGATCTCTTCTCCCGCGTGAACCTCCAGGGTGAGCACATCCGTCCGATTGTTCGCCGCCTCGACCTGGTCTTGCTGGCTGGGCCAGATCTCGGTGCGCAGAAACCGATCGTACGGATTGTACCAGCGCAGAAGACCCCGGTTGTCGGCATCAAAGCGCAGATCTTCAGGTAGACTGGAAGGCGTCCATCGACTTCGGAAGATCGACAGAATCTCCGGTCGCTCCGAGCCCTCGAAGTCGTCGATGTATCCCTCCCCCTTGGTATTGAGATTCGGACGACTCTGGGCGATCTCCGCCTGAACGGAGACATTCGACTCCGCCGCCGTCTTGAGCATGGGCAAGGCATCCACGAAACGCGTCAACAAGGGGGCTTCGAATCGTGCGCGCAGGTCGAGATCCCACACGATCGTGCGCGCAGGTTCCGACCCCACTCTGACTCGATTCTCAGGTGAGCGGACATTGTTGTAGATCAGCGTGCCGCCGATCGTGCCGTCACCTTGCCAGAATTCGTACTCACTACGCATGCCGAGCAGCGTCTTCTGCTGGCTGCCCAGACCGATCAGATCCTGGCTCTCGAAGGTGATCTCCAGGTCGGCCCCGGGATCGGCCACGGCATTGGCCGTTTCACCGACAAAGGTGACCTCACCGGTGAAGGTGACATTGAAGTCGGTGCCGCGCTGCAGCCGTTTGCCATTGAGTCGCACATCCACCGACTCGATGTCGATCCCGGCCAGACGTCCTTGTGTGAGGCTGATTCGCTGCTGTGCCGATGCATTGATAACCTGCAGGATGTATCGACTGGCCTCGATCTGATCTCGCTGCTGCTGCTTGTCGTAGATCTCCGGCACGCGGGTAGACACCGCGTATTTGTCTCCCACGGGATCGAAGGGTCGTTGGTCGGGGAAGATGAGGACGCCACGCGAACCGTCGAGGCCGACATAGTCGGCATCGATGATCTGATCCGGGCGTGTGCCGGCATCCTGTCCGTGTTTGTCGAGGCCCATCAACTGCAGGAAGGAGCGGCCCCCCTCCGTATTCTCCGGTTCATCACCGGGAATCTCGTGAAGGATTTCAACACGGATCTTGTCTTCGTCGAACAGTCGGCCCCGGGAAAAGCCACGCACGATGCGATAGACGTTCTTCCACTCCAGGTTCCATGTAGGGAATTCAGTTCGCGCATCGCGCGCCTTAAGCAGGCGCAGCTTGAGCGAATCCGGCTGGGCTGGTGTAAATCCGACACCGTCACCGGCGACGGTCCGATAGGCGACGGCCAGGGCATGTCGATCCTGCACGGGAACCCGCAGCACGATATAGCCGAGGGCCGAAACCATGGAGTAGTCATTGTCGGGGTCGAGGCGGTGCCACGTACCAACCTCGGTGTAGCCTGTGCGCGGATCATCCGGATTGCTGAGATCCGCGAAGGCTCGCCCCGGACGCGCCAATTGCTCGGGATCGTTGCTGACGTTGAAGTCGTTGATGTAAACCTGTAGGGACGTCTCGTCGATCGCGGCCGTCGGATCGAAATCCTCGGGGATGCCGGTATTGAGAACAGCAAAGTCCGTGAGTTGATCGCGATACACGTCGTCGAGGAAGAAGTACTGATTGCGCACATACTGGTAGTCACGGATTTCGACCGTGTCGATCTGCGCACCACCGCGGAAGCTCTGCCGGTTGCTCTCGCTCTCTTCGTGAGATGCGATGGTGGTAAAGGCGAAGGGGCCGATGTGGCCCTTGGCGCGGATTCCGAACAGCCCCTTGTGCTGCTGATTGAAGCCGACGAAGCGAGTACTGGGCAGCGACAGGGTCGTATTTCCCGCCTGCACTTCCTGGAAGATGTCGTCTTCGCTGCCCCGGTAGTCGAGTTTGATCTGATTCGTCAGCTGATCGGTGAGACTTTGCCCAAAGGCGGAACCGAGACTCTCCGTGTCCTGGGTGATGCGGATATTGATGGCCTCTCCCACACTGCCCTCGACCGAGAATTTGGACTCCTGGTCCATACCCAGCGTGGGAAACTTCGATGGGCGCCCCGCCAGAGTTTGCACTTCTCCCGCCGTCCACTGGCTCTTTCCACCCAGAGAAGCGGTGTGCGACCCATTGATTCGCAACGACCCCTCTTCGCCGATCAGCCGGCGGATCGGCGCAGGGGCGGGAAAGGGCACGCGCCATTCCAGGCGATTCCGGCCACGACCACCCCGTCCACCCTGTCCACCCAGATTCCGCCTGTGACGCTTGCGGATCAGATCTCGCCAGTTGGTCTGATACACGTGCTCCTGAGCAAGGTCGAGATAGCTGTCCACACTGATCGTTACCGGAGCGCCCGCATCGAAACCGGCTGTTCGCGGTGTGTAGTGGACGCCAAGGGAATCCACCGTGACCTGTCGCATTTTGAAAGGCGCCTGACTCTCCACCAACGCTTTGCGGGGCGGGCGCTGGCGAATCATGGGATGACCGGGTCGGAAGGCGGAATACTCGCGCGGCTCTGCGAACAACTCACCCATCACGCCAGGCAGGGCTGTGGGCTTCAGCCCGATCTGCGCCGTGCTCGGTCCAACGCCCAACACGAGCAGCACCAGGACGATAGGCCCTAGTGCCAGACGGGGAGCGGGTTGATTCAGACTCAAAGGTGCGCGCATGGACGGGCCCCACTCGCGACAACAGCCGTGCGGCTGCCGCGGGCAGGTGCGATCAGGTTTGGATGTCGATTTCAGGGGCCGCTCGACACGACCCCCACGGCCAAAGCCGTTGCCTCAACTACAGAAGATCACTGACCGCTCGCACTGCGCGATAGGCTGGCTCTACGAAAGGGGTGCTCGGGGGGAGTTTCGGCATGTGAAGGGGCTGCCGAAGGCTCCGCAAAGTTACTCCTGTCGGGAGATTCCAGCAATGCAGTCGAGCGACGACGCTGCAAGAATCGTTCCCACTCGGTCTCCAACTCACAGCCCGGTTCAAGGCTCGGTGGTATATTGGACCGACCTGATGAGGATTCGCCGGAAACTGCCTGTGGATCCCAACTCCAGTTTGAGTCGTCTTGGTAACATGGGTGCCACCATCCGGTGCCACCTGCATTCTCGGCGACGACCTCTTCTATCAAGGACACCGCAACCGGCTCGTGGTTTCCCTCAGCATCTACATGTTGCGCCAGCATCTGCTGCCCTTCCTGCTTGGCTTGTCGTTGATCGTGTTCGTGCTGGTGATCGATGTGGTCCTGCAGATGCTTGACCAGGTGCTGAGCAAGGGACTCAGTGCAGCCCTCGCCGTGGACCTGTTCATCTACAATCTCGCCTGGATCATCGCTCTCGCCGTGCCCATGGCGGTGCTCGTGTCGGTGTTGATGGCCTACGGGCGCCTCGCGGCGGACAATGAGATTCTCGCCCTCAAGGCGAGTGGGATTTCCTTCTCGCGCCTCCTGATTCCGACGCTGCTGGCTGCCACCGTGCTGGCCCTGATGATGGTCGCCTTCAATGACCAAGTCCTTCCCGACTTCAACCACAAGGCGCGCAACCTCGCCGTGAGCCTGCGCCGCGCCAAGGCGGCTCTCGTCCTGAAGCAGAAAGAAGGTGTCTTCATCCGGGATCTGGGACCGTATTCGTTGCTGGTGCGGCGCGTGGACGAGGAAGCCAACGAGTTGCACGATCTCACCCTGTACGACACGGGACACCCCGGTCCACCCACGACACTGCGCGCAGCTCGAGGCAAGGTGGAAATCTTCGATGAGGGGGGCTATGTGCGCCTCATGCTGCACGACGGCGAGGTCCACGAGATCGATGCCAACGACCCTTCGCGATTCACGCGCAGCACCTTCTCGCGCCAGCTCGTTCACATCCGGGATTCGAAACGCGATCTGTCTCCGAACTATCGGTCCAGCTACCGCTCCGACCGTGAAATGGACGTGCGTGCCATGCGCGTCGCCGTGGAGGGCTTGCACGAACAGAATCAGCAGTCGCGGACTCAACTCGACTCGATTGCGGTTGCGTTCCTCGAGCAGGTCCAGCAAGCTGGCCCCGAACAGGTCGGCCTGCAGTCCGAATCACGGCAGATTACACGTCGTCTCGAAAAACAGTGGCGACTCTTCGACTCTCGTGAGCGACGCGCCAACGCCTACCTGGTAGAGATCCACAAGAAGTTCTCTATCGCCGTCGCCTGCATTGTGTTTGTCCTCGTCGGCGCCCCCCTGGGCGCGCTCGTGCGGGCCAGGGGCGCCGCCGTCTCCGTGACACTGAGTCTCGTGTTCTTCTTCGCCTACTGGATGTTCCTCATCGGTGGTGAGGAACTTGCCGACCGTGGCTTCATTCCGCCCTGGACGGCCATGTGGGCCCCGAATGCCGTTTTCGGCTTCGTCGGAATCCTGTTGCTGCGCGCCGTCGCCCTCGACCGCGGCTTTCTGGCCACCCTCCTCAGTTGGCGTCGAAACCCGCAATGAAGCTCCCGTCCATCAGCCTGCTCGATCGATACGTCCTGCGCCGGCACGTGTACTGCCTGGCCATGAGTGGCATCGCACTGTGGTCGATTGCCGTCATCGTCGACCTCATCGAGAACATCGACACCTTCATCGATCACGACGCAGGGCTCGTACAGATCATCCACTACTATCTCTATCGCAGCCCCTATTGGATCGTTTTGACGCTGCCGATCACGACCCTGCTCGGTACGTTGTTTTCGCTCACGGGACTGGCCCGACGCAGTGAGGTCACCGCAGCCAAGGCGGCAGGGATCAGCCTGCATCGACTTCTGGCCCCCCTGTATCTGTTCTCCCTGCTCTTTGCGGGGCTCGCCTTCATCTTCACCGACGTGATCGTGCCACCTGCCACCTATGCCTACAACACGACACGCGATGAGATCCGTTCCTATCGTCGCACCGATGGTTCACGGCGCCAGGTGCTGCTGCAGGATGTGAAAGGGCAATTCATCTTCGCCCGCTCGTACGACCACACTCGCGTGCGGGCTCACGATGTCACGTGGGAACGAACAAACCATCAGCGCACGATGGAACGCGCCGTAGGCCGTCAGTTGCAGTGGCGCCAAACCGATAGCAATCAGGCCGCTGGTGGTGACGCCACAAGCCAGGGGCGCTGGTGGCTCGTGGACGGGCACTACCACACCCTCGATGGTGAAAAGGTCGAGACCGTGCCCTTCGACAGCCTCGCCTTATCGCAGTTGACCCTCCTACCGGCTGACTTCGCTCGACAACAACGCAAGCCGGAGGAAATGAACTACGCCCAGTTGGACAGATACATCGAGCGTGCTCAGGGCAATGGCGAGGACGTCACTCGACACCTCGTCGATCTCCATCTAAAGGTCTCTTTTCCCATCACCTGTGTCGTCATCTTCTGTCTCGGCGCACCACTGGCGGCCAACGCTCGAAGAAGTGGTCGCGCGAATGCCTTTGGAGTGGGGGTGCTCATCTGCTTCGTCTTCTACAGCTGCGTGAAGGCCGGCCAGGCCCTCGGATGGAATGGCGTCCTGGGACCGTGGTTGGGCGCCTGGGTGGCCAATCTCCTCTTCAGCATTCTCGGCTTCTTCCTGCTGCGCCGAACGCACACCTGACTCGGCCACGCACCCGATCCTGCAGAACGAAAAAACGCCTCAGCCCTTTCGGGTGAGGCGTTGATTTTCGCATTGGCCTGGGTCTCTGGTCAGGCCAGCCCCTGCTGCATGTGGAAGATCTTCAGCTTCAGCGTTGGCGAATGACTCTTCCATCTCTCCAGCAGATCCGCCGCCTGAGAATGACTCTCGCCACCGGCGATCTTGTCGACCAGCTCCATCAACAGTTTCGCCATCCGTTCGAGCCGCTCTTCAGTCGCCCCTTGTGTCAGCCGTTCGAAATCATCGAGCACTTCCGAACCGAGTGCGGCGCGTGTGCCCGCCATGGCTCGTTCCAGGAAACCGGCATGACGTCGAGCAAACGGCTCGTCTGAGGCACAGCGATTCACAAGGTAGCGAATCAGCTCAGGCCCGGGACGATCCAGCAAGGCTTGCGAAGTGAGACGGGACAGATCGTGCCACTGCTTCAGGGCGAGGGTTTCACCTTCGGTCGGCTCAGGATTCAATGCCGGACGCGAACGACCTTCGACGAAGGCTTCGAACAGAGGGGCCTGCGGCAGATTCTCGAGCACGAGTCGCTGCTCGTCGGCGGACGAGAACGAAGCCATCACCTGCAGGACATCGATGGCCATCCTCGTGAGGCTCGTATGCATGCCGGGTAACTTCTGCGACAGGATCGTGTCCACATCGGGCGCACGCCCGACGAGCATCGCGTGAACGATCGCTTCTACTGTGCCCTCTGACACGGGCACACCTAGTGCCGCCTCACGGGCCACGGTGTGCATCGGGTGCAGCAGAAATTCACGCAACTCCTCGCGCTGACGCAGTGTCCACACGAGCGAGGCGGCCATTTCCTGATCGCGCTCATCCCTGGCCAATCGCAGGATCGACTCGACGCGTTTGCGTGAAGAGAGCCACTGCCGATGATGGCCAAGAGCCTGAATCGCCGGCAGGCGTCGAACGTCCTCGACTTGGGCTGCAAACTCGAAGAGCAAGTCGATGCCGTGGGCGCCGGGCACCAGGGCACGCAGCTCGTTTGCCGCTCTGGCGCGGGTCTGAGCATCCCCCGTGGCCACCTGCGTGATCAGGTCTTCCAGGTCGACGGAGGGCGTGAGCGGTTCGGCCTCAACCTCTTCAGCGAGAATGTCCATCGGCTGGTCCTGGTCGGCCGGCATGTGCCCAGACTCAGGTAACGACGGAGCTGCCGACTCGGGAATCGACCCAGATGCGGCCTCGGCGGGTATGGCGGCCTCTGCCGGTTCAGCCTTTGCAGGTTCGACCTTGGCCGGCTCTACCTTTGCAGGTTCTGACGCCGGCGCCTTCTGAGGCTTGGATTTCCCGTCCCCATCGTCGGCCCACGTTTGCCGAATGTCCATGACCATAGGGTTTCAGCAGGGCTCGGGGCCCTGTCCTTCCTGTGAGTCTCGCCGTGAGAGGTAGTGATTGCGTAAGAAGGCGTTGATCTGCTCCATGGCGAAGCGAGCCTCGACGAGACCTGTCGTGTCTGGCTTCTCGAGAAAGGCTTCAATCATGGAGAGCGGATCCACCATCTGTTCCCGCATCTGTCCATACAGTTCCTCCTGCACGTCCGCCTGCATGCGGGAGACCTCTTCGAGCAGGGCAACATCGCGAAGGAAGATGAGGATGACCTCGCCTGCGGCGAGTCGGTGCGGCTGGAGGGTGATTTCCAGGGGCTGCGGTTCGGTGAGCGAGAAACTCAACGACGTTTCCGCCGCCAATACGGAGAGGGGGTTCACACCGGTGGCCATCTCAAAACTGGCCCCGTCCAGATGCTCGATCGGCACATCGAGAAGACGGCCTGCCTCGAGGTTGGCCAGTTCAAGCGCCCCACTCGGGTGCAGCACGATCACACCAAAGGGCAATACGTCGAGAAGGTCTGCCTCACCCACTTCCTGGTCTGGTACCAGGGCCGACAGGGTGGCGGCGATCTCGCGAGCCAGATCTTCCAATCGGTTGGCAGAGGGTAGCAGGTCGAGCACGGCATCTTCGTCGATCCCATCGTCCGCCTCGGTCTGCAGGGCGCCGGAGAGGGATGCGAGTGCAGCGTGGGCCGTGTCGGCCGGATCCACTTCGGTGTGCGCCGTCTCTTCGGCGACACCCTCGTCCGGATCTACGCTGTCGGTGACGTCGTCGTAGACCGGGCTCTGGGTCGGAAAGGTCAGATCCTCGGACAGCACGACGCCCCCGAGGTCGACGGTCAGCGCAAATCCACCGCCGGCGGCAGGCCGAAGCAGCCCTGCCTGACAGAGGCGATCCACCGCGTCGCTGACGTCGGCCAGATCCGCGCCAATCCGCAGGCAGATGCCGGAGACATCGTCATCGAGAAATGGGTTCTGCAGCCAGCATTCAAGGACCTGACGACGGATGTCGATCAGAAGTCCAGTTGACACCACCAAGATTTCGCCCTCGCGCATAATGCGATCCACGACCTTCGGTCTGCGGTTGGCGCACAAAGGGCGCTACCGTGACCTGGGAAGCCCGGGGAGGGGGCAAAGCATTTGGGAGGTGGGGATACAACAGGGAGTTCAAACTTCAGTTTTTATAGGGTGTTAGTCAATATAGCTCCGGCTCAGGCGCTAGGCAAGGTGGTTGCACCAGGGTTGCTCCAGCCATGGATTGGGCTGGACAATCCGCGTGGCCCTGCCTTTGCATGGTTCTCGGACATATTCGGCTGCGCATGCTGCATCTCAAAGCGTCGCCGTGTTCTAAATAGTTGTTTCAAAGGGATTTAGAACACCGCATTCACGGGTCACCCGGACCGGACTGCGGAAGTTTCTGCCTTGGGGCAGGAACGATCTGCCAGGATTGGCAACTAGAACCCTCGACACCCCCACTGTGTCGACCTCAACATTGAAGGCGGAGCCCCGATGAGCGAATCCAACGTCATCGCCAAAGGCAAGTATCTCGAGCAGGAAATTGAGCTCTCTCCCAGAGAGAAGTCGGCCATCATGATGGTCGTTCTTGGCCAGGAGGGTGCCGCGGATGTGATGAAGTTCCTCACCGATCACGAGATCGAGGAACTGACACAGACCATCGCCGAACTGAAGTCCTTGCCCATCGAGCTCCAGGATGAGGTCCTGTCCGAGTTCGAGCAACACCTGCTCGCCGGTGAATACATGAGCCAGGGTGGCGTCGACTTCGCTCGTGGTGCTCTGGAGAGAGCGGTCGGTCCGCGCAAGGCGCAGGACATCCTCGATCGCGTCCTCAGCAGTGTGTCGTCAGGATTCTACCTGCTTCGCAATGTGCCACCGGAGCAGATCGCCCCCTTTATCTCCCATGAACATCCGCAGACCATCGCCCTGATCCTGTCGCAGCTCGACTCCGGGCAGGCCGCGGGGATTCTGGCCCAACTGCCGGAGATGACCCAGGCCGAGGTCTCCTACCGCATCGCGACCATGGAGAACATCACCCCCAACGTGCTCAAGCAGATCGAGGAAAGCCTCGAGGCCAATCTGCGCGACATCCTGGGTGGCAATCAGGACGTGGGTGGCCCGAAGGTCGTGGCCGACATCCTGAATCTGACGGGTGGCTCGGTAGAGAGGAACGTCCTTGACCGACTCGATTCGCAGGACCCGGAAGTTGCCGAATACGTGCGCAATCAGATGTTCGTCTTCGAGGACCTGCAGAAACTCACCGACCGCGAGATTCAGGTCGTATTGCGAGAGGTCGAGCAGAAGGACATCGTCATCGCCTTGAAGGCAGCCAGCGAAGAGGTGAAGGAGAAGCTGCTCGGGAACATATCCGAGCGGATTCGTGCCTTCATCGAAGAAGAGATGGCATTCGCCGGCCCCATGCGCCTCAGCGAGGTAGAAGAGGTGCAGCTGCGCATCGTGCAGAAGATTCGCCAGCTGGAAGACCAGGGACAGGTCCAGATCATTCGCGGCGACGCCGGAGATCGATTCGTGTAGCCATCGCGCAGCGATGGCGTCTCGAGGCGTCAGTCCCCCGTCCGATAGCTTGTGTACAGATAGACGCCGGCGTGTAGTTCAGTCAGCCACAGATAGTGCCAGCGAAAACGGCTCGCCCTCTTCGGTGAGTTCGGCCACGAGCGTGATGTCTCCGTCGACGACGACCGTTGCCTTGCGACGCACCCTCAGTCCCTCACTCGACGGCACCTGAAGGACCAGGTCGAATTCGACTTCCACGCCGGCGGATAGCTCTCCGTCGCTGATCGACACCGTCGCACCCACGGCGATATCACGACGGAAGATCCGCTCCCCCGTTTCATCCACATGCAGATACGCCGACTCCATGTCGTAGGACGTCTGGTTGGCCAGACTCACTTGCCCTGCTTCGGGCACGGGATCTTCCATATTCCGTAGACCGGTGACATCGCCTCCGTCGCCGGATCCCCCGCCGCCACATCCACACCACGCACACAACAGCAGAATGCACCACCCCATCGTCGCCGTGCGAGCCACTCGCCAACTTGGCGGGACCGTCCGTGACGTCATCGATCAGTCGACGGCCAGAACTCTGCCAGAGCGGCTCGATTCAGCGCGGCCGCCAGTGCACGCAAGTCCTGATCACGCACCGTACGCAGATCCAGCACCAGGCGCTCCTGGGCGATCCTGCCGACCACCGCCTGCTGATCGTCCAATCGCAGCCGTCGTGCCAGTTCCTGTGCGTGGCCTTCGCCACAGGCCAGGCCGAAGCTGTCCAGCTCTTCTACGGGAAGCGCGCCACTGCCGGCTTGTGATGTCGTCGGCGTCACCAGGGCGCCCAGTTTTTCCTGAGTGGCGGGGGCCAGTTGCGCGAGCAGCGCTTCTGCCCGGGCACGGACGATCTCGGTGGACTCCGTCATCATGCGCAGCGTGGGCAGCGCCTGCTGCAGAGCCCGCGGTTCCAGACGATACAGATTGAGCGTCGCCGACAGGGCAGCCAGCGTCAGTTTGTCGCAGCGAAGGGCACGCATCATCGGACTCGCTGTCATGCGCTCGATCAGCTCCGCGCGACCGGCTAGAATCCCGGACTGGGGTCCACCGAGGATCTTGTCACCGCTGAAGGTGACCACGTCGTATCCGGCACGCAGACTGTTGGTGACGATCGGTTCGTGTGGCAGATCCCACTGTTCGAGGCCACGCAACGTGCCCCCTCCCAGGTCGAAGGCCACCGGCACGCCGGCACGTCGCCCCAGCTCGATCAGCGCACTCGCATCGGGTTCGGTCGTGAATCCAGCGACACGGTAGTTGCTGGGGTGGACCACCAGCAGCAGTGCTGTGTCCGCATCGATAGCCTCCTCGTAGTCACGCAGATGCGTGCGATTGGTCGTACCCACTTCCCGGATACGCGCGCCGCTGGCGGCGATGATATCCGGCATGCGGAAGGAACCGCCGATCTCGACCAGTTGTCCACGCGAGATGACCACTTCCCTGCCTGCAGCCAACGTGTGCAGCAACAGCAGCACCGCCGCCGCATTGTTGTTGACCACCGCCGTCGCCTCGGCACCGGTCAGTCGCCGGAGCGCCTGATCGACGTGATCGAGACGCCGACCGCGTCCACCGGTGGACAGATCGAGTTCGAGATTGCAGTAGTCTTCGGCCGCTTCCTGCAGAGCTTGTTTGGCTTCAGGCGCCAGCGGCGCCCGCCCGAGACCGGTGTGCAGAATGACACCGGTCGCGTTGATCACAGCTCGCAGAGATCCGCTACCGTGACGATCGAGTCGGGCCAGAAGACGGTTCGTCGCCTCCGCCGTGAGCGTGTCACGCTGGGCTTTCACCGTCCCTTCACGAACCGCGGTGCGCAGCTCATCCAGGACCTCACGCACCGTCGTCGTCACGTGCACGCGATCGAATTCGTCGAGATGAGAGGCCACGGTCGGTTGCAGCAGCAGCTGGTCGACAGAGGGCAGTTGGCTCAGATCAGACATGGTCAAGGAAGATATCGTGACAGCGGACAGCGCGACAGACGGCGAATCAGTCCGTATAATTGATACCTGCGTCCGCAACGCCTCCCCCGGCTGCCGTACAACGGACGTCCCCACCCTGACTACACCCCGTTCCGTCACCGATGGACGCCGCCTCGTCGTGAACAAGATCCGGCGTCTGTGTCTTGGTTGGTGTGGCCTCGTGTGCCTGCTGACGCTGACATGGACGACCTCCGTGTCTGCTGCCACGAAGCACACGGTCCGCCGCGCCGAAACCCTCTCGGGTATCGCCAAGCGGTATGGTGTGTCCGTGGCACAGCTGCGTACGTGGAATCGGCTGTCCGGGGACGCGATCCAGATCGGTCAGCAACTGACCGTCGACGTGACGCAATACACGGTCAAGTCCGGAGACACGCTGTCCGAGATCGCCCTTCGTTTCGGTCTGACCGTCGACAAACTGCGCAGATATAACGGACTCGACAGTGACGTGCTGATCATCGGGCAGAAGCTGCGCCTGAAGGCGACGGTCACCCGCAATCGACCACCGACCGACAGCTACAAGGTGCGTCGCGGCGATACGCTGTCAGAGATTGCCGTCCACCACGGCCTGCCTCTATCTGAACTGCGAGAGCTGAACGACCTGTCCGACGATCGTATCCAGATCGGCCAGGTGCTGCAGGTGCGCGCTGCACAACGACCCGCCGAAGCTCCGCAGACCTACACGGTCAAACGGGGAGACAACCTGTCGGCCATCGGCGCTCGGTTCGATGTGGGTCTGCGCATGCTGCGGCAGCTCAACGGACTGACCGGCGATCATATCTCACCGGGCCAGAAACTGCGCCTGCGTCCCTCGGCGACGGAAGAGGGCATCCACGTTGTGCTGGCGGGACAGACCCTGTCACAGATCGCGCTGCTGCACGACGTCGAGTTGAGCCAACTTCGGCAGATCAACGGTCTCGACGGCGATCTGATTCGCATCGGTCAGAAGCTTCGACTTCGGTCGACACCGACCACCGTCCACGTTGTCGAACGAGGAGACGCCCTGTGGGAGATCGCCCGGGCCTACGGCATGACGGTGGCGCGCGTGCGCGAACTCAACGATTTGAGCGGATCGCGCATCTATCCCGGCCAGGAGCTGGCCTTGGAGGCCTCTGCGGAACGCCGCTTCGCCGACTACACGGTGCGGCGAGGCGACAACCTCAGCGAGATCGCTCAGCTTCACCAGATGAGTGTGGACGAGGTCCATCGACTCAATAGCATCGACGGTTCCATCATTCATCCGGGGCAGAAGCTTCGAGTACGCCCGCTGAATGCACAGCGCCACTGGGTGGAGCAGAGCGAGATTCCCTGGGATCAACTGCTTGTCCATCCCGCGTCGGTCGGACGGATCGAGGCGGCCAATGGCCCCTACTTTTCAAAGCGCCCCAAGGCCGACTCACAGACGGGTCGACAGTACTTCGAATTGCATCCGCGCTCCCCACTGGCCGCCCTGAAGCAGGCACGCCAGCTGTGGAAGGGGTTCGATGCCGCCATCGACAAGGTGGGAAGGCTGAGCGATGCCCTGTCGGCCTGGCACGTCGTACTGGATCCCGGTCACGGCGGCGTGGATCCGGGGGCCATCGTGCCCACCGTCGACGGAAATGGCCAACGGTTGTTCATCGTCGAAGATGAGTATGTCTATGACGTGGCCGTGCGCGCCTACGTGCTGTTCCGCCTGCACGGGGCCAACGTGGATATCACCATCCTGAGCCCGAATCATCTGTTTCGCCAGACCGCACCGCCGACGCAGACCTTCGTACATGAGCAGAACGAGATCTTCAACCACTACGGCCACAATCGCTCGAATCGGCCCAGCGCCTGGCCCATGGGCAATCCAGACGACCTTAAAATGCGGGTTCAGATCGCTCGCGAGGCCTTTCAGGGAGCCGACGCAAGCCGCACCATCTTCCTGTCGCTGCACGCCGATATCACCCCAAACGCTCCGGCCGCACCGCTGGTGCTCTACTATGAGGGTCGCCGTGGGCGTAATCGGGATAACGCCTCACGGCGCTTCGCCCAGGCCATGCTGCCCGCCTTGGGGGCCGATGCGCATACGCGGGGTCAATCTTTGGGGGTCCTGCGGAATAACCCCGCCGGCGTGAAGGCGCTTGTCGAGGTGGGCAACCTGTTTCACGTCGAAGATGCCTGGGCTCTGAGGTACGAGCAGCTGCGCCATCGAAATGCAGAGAAGGTCGTGCGCGGCGTCCTCGACTATGCCGGGGGACGTCGATTGGTCCGCCGGTAGCCGCGAGGGAACGCAGAACAGAAAAAAGGCCCCGGAACGTCGGTTCCGGGGCCTTTTTGTCTTTTTTCCTGCCACGGCCGTGAGGCCGCGATGGATCAAGCTGCGTTACAGATAATCAAACGGCTGCTGGTTCGGCGCTACCCAACAGGCGGCGTGCTGCGCGTCGCACGACTTCTGGCTCAAGTCCGGCCAGTTCACACCAAGGATCTAGTCGACCACTCTCGACAAAATCGACTTCCGGTACCTCCTCGAACACTTCCTCAGTCTTCGAAATCTCACGTAACGTACTAAGAATCATAGCGTTAGCGAGACGCCGATAGGCCAGGGACACGCGTTCGACTTGGGCGGCTGTCTGATCTGGGCGCATATCGAATCCTACGGTTTGGATTGGTAGGCTATGGATTCTTTGACCGAGACAATGTAATGCATTTAGCAACCATTTTCGTGAAAAAAGTTGCCTGATCTCCAAAAAAACACCTGGAACGGGCCTGCTTTAGCCGCAACTAGCGGACGGAGAGTGGTTTAGGGGGAATTTCCCGAATCGGGAAGCGACTCGGGTGCACCGGCTGCCGCAGAGGACCGATAGAGTGCATCGATGCATTCGAGCGTTCTGACCCCTGAAAGGCCATCGGCAGCGATGGTTTGTTCGCCATCGATGGCCCTCACGAAGGCGTCCCACTCGGCTGCCCAGGAGAGATCCTCCCCTTCGAATCGTTGGCGCGTCTCTTCGGGAGCCCCCCCGTCGGCGCGGTGACCGAGGGTCAGCTGTGGCACGCCATACGAACCGCCGAGACCCTCGACGTGGGCATAGCCGTCTCGACCGAACACCTCGAGGCTGAACAGATTCTTCCACTGGGTCCAGCTCACGTGGAGAGAGGCCGTTGTGCCCGTCGGGGTGGTGAGCAGCGCAAAGGCATTGTCCTCCACGGGCGCCATGTCCCAGAATGCCGTCTGCGTGCGCCCATTGACCTGTTCGACGGGGCCGAGCAGCCAGAGGCACAGGTCGATCAGGTGAGCCCCTTGGTCCAACAACTCTCCTCCGCCTGACACGCTGGCGTCGGCACGCCATTCCTGTTCGTACCCGGGCCTACCTCCGTGTCCGTATCGTCCGCGAATCAGCATCGCCTCACCCAGACTCCCCCCTGCAAGGGCCTCCTGCAACTGTCGTATCGCCGGGTGAAACCGGTGGTTATACCCCGCATGGAGAACCTTCCCTGATTCAGCCGCGGCAGCCGTTGCCTGCTTCGCCTCGGTGGCATTGCGGCCCAGAGGTTTCTCACACAGAACGTGTTTGCCTGCCTGCAGGGCGGCGGCTGAGATCGGCGCCAGCATGTCATGAGTCGTGGAGACGATGACCACATCCACATCGGTTGCTTCGACCGCGGTCTGCCAGTTGACGACGGTCCGGGCAGCCTGACCATCGACCTCGGACGCGATCTCGCGGGCGCGATCCTCGATCGTGTCGCAGACCAGGCATAGATCCGTCCTCTCATCCTGGCACACGGCCAGTGCCCGTCTGCGTCCGACCCCACCGGCACCGACAAGCCCCACACGCAGACTCACGACGACGCCTCGTCGGCGGGCGGCGGCTCAGATTTCTGCAGCTCAGGCTTCCGGCGGCGAACCGTGTAGAGTTCCGTCTCGCGGATCTCCTCCGCTTGAACCTGTTCCCAGTCGTCCCAAACAGCGTGGAACAGGCGACCCGTGATGCCGTCAGATCTGGATGACGCCAGAAAGAGCGCCAATTGGGCAGGTCGCCCGACGTCTGCTCCCCCCTCCTGCAGTTGGCGCAGCGCAGCAGCCGCCTCTTCCCCGGCAGGGTCGCCCGCCTCGGCCGTGACCTGTGTCATGTGGGTGTTCACCGCACCGGGTGCGATGGCGTTGACCTGAATCCCCGTGTCGGCGACCTCGGCAGCGAGGGTTTCCGTGAATCGGACGATCGCCGCTTTCGACGCCCCGTACGCGCTGAAGCGTGGTCGGGGGCTCACGGCACCGCCGCCGGACAGGTTGATGATCCTTCCCTGCCCCTGCGCCGTCATGCTCGGCAGGCAGGCGTGGGTACAGAGGAAACACCCGCCGAGATTGATCTGGATCGTCTCAAGCCAGGCCTCAGCGTCGACCGATTCGGTGAGACCGATGGGGCCGAGCACCCCAGCGTTGTTCACGAGGATATCCACGCCGCCCCATGCCTTTTGAACGGCATCCACAGAGCGTGCCACCGAATCGGCTTTCGACACGTCCAATTCGAGAGCCAGGGTCTCGGCCCCCGTTTCTGCGATCTGGTCGGCCATCTGCTGCACCTGATCCGCCGATCGGGCACCGATGGCGACCCGCGCACCAGCTCCGGCAAGTGCCGCGGCGATGGCGCCACCGATGCCTCGTGCGCCACCGGTAACCAGGGCGCGGCGACCGGCCAGTTCAGCGTCCATCGTCAATGCGGATTTCTCCAAGAGAATCGGGGGGCAGGGCGCCGAACATACGACCCTCCGTCCTGTTCGAGCAACGGTGACAGGCCATCCCAGAGTCGATTGACAGATCAACGCATCCCGCTACATTCTCAAGCACTTCCGCCGTTTCTGGCGAGGTCCACCCACCTGACGGGATGTTGAAAACGACGCATGTCGTGTGCTACTGAAGCCGATCCGCGAGAGCTCTGTCTCCGCATCAACGAGAGCTCGCCCGTGGGAGGCCTCTTCGAAGGTGACCGGTCTCGAGTTCACCTCGACAGTCACCTGCCCTGGCGCATCTCGCCGGAACCCTTCTGGATCACACCCGAGCAGCACGATTTCCTGCTGCGTCTGGGGCCAGCTCTGCTCGCCTTCAATCGGGCAGCCAATCTTCTCTACCATCAAAGCCTGAAGGGCATTCAGCCCGAGTTCGTCCACGAATATCTCGACGCGGGCAAACCCGAGCGCATCCTCGAGTTGTCGCGACTCAATCGCGTGAAGTCGCATCAACCTCTGGTGCTTCGCCCCGATCTGATCGTCACCGCCGATGGTGTGCGTGTGGCCGAGTTGGACTCGATCCCGGGTGGTATCGGCTTCACCGCGCAGGTGACAGCGCTGTATGCCGATCTCGGTTACGATGTGATCGGTGGCCGTGATGGCCTCGTCGAAGGTTTTTACGAAGCCCTCGATGCCACGGTGAAGGCCGACGCGCCACTGGTGTGCATCGTCGTCTCCGACGAATCGGATGCCTATCGCGAAGAGATGGCCTGGATCGCCGACACCTTGTCAGCCCAGGGCAAACGGGTCGTGTGTCGTCACCCACGTGAGTTGCATATGGATGACGAGAGCATCCTGATCGAACACGAGTCGGGTGAACGTGAGAAAGTCGACGTCGTCTATCGCTTCTTCGAACTGTTCGACCTGCCGAATATTCCGAAGGTCGAACTCGTCGCCTACCACGCCAAGAAGAACGCCGTTCGCATTACGCCGCCCATGAAGGCGTTCCTCGAAGAGAAGATGTGGCTCGCCCTGTTCCATCATCCCCAGCTGCAGACCTTCTGGGAAAAGGAACTGGGCGACGCGTGCGAATTGCTGCAGGCCATCATTCCGCCCAGCTGGATCATCGATTCCAGACCGGCACCGCCCCACATGATCATTCCCGGCCTGCAGATCAGCGGCCAGCCCGTGAGCAATTGGGATCAGTTCTTGCATCTGTCCAAGAAACAGCGGGAACTTGTGATCAAGCCGTCGGGTTTCCACATGGATGCTCAGCAGAGCCGCGGCGTCACCGTGGGACACGATGTACCCGAAGAGGAATGGCAGCAGGCGTTGATGTCCGCCCGCGATGGTTTCGAGAATGGGCCCAGCATCCTGCAGGAGTTCCACAAAGGTGCTCGTTTGCCCTTCCGCTACTACGACTTCAACGCCGACGAGGTCAAGCCGATGCATGGTCGGGTGCTGTTGCGCCCCTACTACTATGTCATCGGTGACGACGTGCGTCTTGCAGGATCCCAGTGCATCGCCTGTCCTGCCGACAAGAAGATCCTCCACGGCATGACCGATGCGGTTCTGGTGCCGACGGCCGTTCGCGAGCCCCAGCCCGATCCGTCCTGAGGCGAACTTGACAACGATTCAGATCGACAACGCACCCGCCCAGGGACTTGAGGATAGCAGCCTCGACGAGAAGCTCGAGCGTCTGGACGAGATCCTCGGCTCCATGGGAGGCACTGTCCTGATCGGCTACTCTGGTGGCGTCGACAGCGCCATGCTCGCCGTGGCGGCGCACCGCGTGCTCGGCAAACGAGCCATCGCCGTCACCGCCGACTCGGAGAGCTATGCCGACGGTGAACTCGAAAGAGCCGTCGAGATCGTCGAGCAGTTTGGCATCCCTCACGAGGTCGTGCACACACGCGAAATCGACAATCCGGACTACGCCAGCAACCCCATCAATCGGTGCTACTTCTGCAAGAGCGAATTGTTCATCCACATGGGGAAGTTGGCCGAAAAGCACCAGGCCACGGCCATCCTCTACGGACAGAATGCCGACGATGTGGGTGACTTTCGACCCGGCGCCACGGCGGCACGCGAATACGGCGTGCGAGCACCCCTGATGGAAGCAGGCATGTCCAAAGACGACGTGCGTCAGCTCGCGAAGCGCTGGGGAGTGCCCGTGTGGAATCGCCCCGCCATGGCCTGCCTGTCGTCGCGTTTTCCCTACGGCACCGCGGTCACGTCTGAGGGCCTTCGACAGGTGGATCGCGCCGAGCGTTTCATGAAAGATCTGATCTGTGAACAGTTGCGCGTGCGGCACCACGACCACGTGGCACGCATCGAATTGCCCGCCGATGAACTGACGTCCCTCGTCGCCGACGTCGCCCTGCGCCGCCTGATCGCTGACGAACTCAGCAGTCTCGGTTATCGCCGCGTCACCCTGGATGTGATCGGCTTTCGTTCGGGCAGCATGAATGAGGCCCTCGACAGCGGCGAAGACGCTCCCGTCCCCGACGCGGCAACCGTCTTCACCCAGATGGGTCTTGAAGGCCGCGCCGAATTCGACGAACAGATCCTCTGCCTGCAGTTGGAGGAGACGGCGTTGATGAAGTTGATCGACCCCCAGGCGCGCATGACCCTCGCCGGCGAACTGCGCCACACCGCGACACCGTATGTCGCCTTTGACCTGACGAGCGGATCCCCGACTGCATGATCCGAGAAATCGTCATGTATGGCTCCAAGGTCCTGCGCCGGGAAGCAGATTCGGTCGCAGCAGTTGATGCCGAAGTGTCCGGCCTCGTGCAGGACTTGTTCGACACCCTCGAAGAAGCCGACGGCGTTGGTCTCGCCGCGCCACAGATCGGCGTATCTCGACGCGTGATCGTCGTCGATATCTCCGGCGCCGAACCGAATGCACCCCCCATCGCACTGGTGAATCCCGTCATTGACATCGGCCAGGGCATGGCCACCGCCGAAGAAGGCTGTCTCAGCATTCCAGACGTGTATGGGGACGTGTCACGTTATACGAACATCGAAGTGACCGCTCTCGATCAGGCCGGCGAACCCTTCAAGCTGAACGCCGAGGGATTCATGGCGCGGGTGCTGCAACACGAGATCGACCACCTCGACGGCAAACTCTTCATCGATCACATGCCACCCCTCAAACGCACCCTTCTTCGGGGGCCACTCAAGCGCCTCAAAAAAGAGGGTGAAGCGTGGGACAGACGACACGCCGTGTCCTGAGAACGGACGTCGAGTGCCCCTCAGTCCGTTGACAATGAAATCACAGAGGGTTAGGTTTTGTTGCCTTGCGCGGGATCGTAGTTCAGCTGGTTAGAACGCCGGCCTGTCACGCCGGAGGTCGCGAGTTCGAGTCTCGTCGGTCCCGCCATTATAACCTCAACGGGCAGAACGATTTACGGGTTGAATCCGAAAAATCGCTCTGTCCGTTTTTTTGTTCATCTAACAACCAGCAAACGGGCACATCAGAAAGACCCGAAGATTCGTCTGATCCGTGTTGATTCATTCATTTAAACGGAAACTTGTATACCTTACCATGCGTCTGTATAATTGTAAGTGGATTACACGGAAAGGAGCGAGGCATGCAGGAACGGGACTTCGAGCAATTGGCCGTGTTCACCGTCGGTGATGCAATCAAAACCGCCAAGGTGAATCGTCGCAGGATTCTTCTTCTGCTGGAGCAGAAGGTTGTGGACACCTCCCTGCCCTCTGCCGGTCGAGGGAACGCCCGACGCTTCAGCTTTCTGGATCTAGTCCGTGTTCGGATCGCCGCCGATCTGGAGAGAATGGGCCTCGCGCCGCGATTTCTCCGGAAGATTTTGGCGAGATTTACGGACCTTGAGCTTGCTCCGACGGAGAAGGACGACGCCCCAGCTCTGGCCCTGATTAGTGAGGCGAAACGAGGATTCACCGTCACATTCCATAGCGAGTTAACCCAAACAATGGCCATTCTCGCCGGCGAGGACATTGGGGCTGCGACGATCAGCATTCGTGTACCCGTCCGGGCCATCACCTCTGAAGTCAGAAAGGGGCTGGGTTTGAGGATCGGATGAGCAGCTTCCGCTCTCGTGGATTCTCTTTATTTCGCCTATTTAACCATAAATCTGTTTAGTTTTCCATATCTATGTTTCGACAACCATAACGGGAGAGCAATGCGATGATCAGCGATGAATTGATGACAGTGGAAGAAGTGGCGAGCTACCTCCGGGTTCCAAAAAGTTGGGTCTACGAGAGGACCAGATTGGGCACGATACCCGTCCCAGTGCCTGTCCGATTTATAGCTTCAGGGTGGCGAAAAGGCTTATAGCTTCAGAAGAATATTGGACTAACTTGGTATATTCCCCATCCTCTGCGGCCCTTA
>PATE01000071.1 GCA_002712305.1 Gemmatimonadota bacterium
GGTTGGCGCGACATCCGCGCCGAGGCCGAAGGCCGGTGAACATCACGAGGTCGACGACCGTTCAACTGCCCGGCTGCAGGTCTGAGTTATCTGAGCAGGGACAGCTTTCGTTTCGCCAAGGTTTCCCCTCCAACCTTCAGGCGATACACATAGATCCCGGACGCCAGGATTCGACCTGAGTCATCGGCACCGTCCCATTGCAGTTCGTAAGCACCGGCCGGACGCCACCCCGAGGCGAGGGTTGCAATGCGCTGGCCACTGAGTGCGTAGACGCCGAGATCCACATCTGCGGATTCGGACAGAGAGAAGCGGATGACGGTGCTGCTGCTGTTGAAGGGGTTCGGGTAGTTCTGCTCATGAGCCACGGTCAGCGCGAACGGTTCAGCGCACCGCAGCGCTGACGGACTCATCAGAGAAGGTGATATGCGGAAAGACCTCCGGCACGTGAGAGTCCCACACACCATGGGGTGACCACGCCCAGCCGCCGTGATCTTCGGCAGGGGCAGCTTCCTTGTACGTATTAAACCGCGAGAAATCCATACGCCACGTGTCACCCGGGTTGGGTGGCAGGGCGCGGCCGTCTCCGTGGGCGACCCATTTGAGCCCCGACCAGGGGACGGCCAGTTCCACCGTCCAGCCGCGATCACGATCACTGTTGTCGTTGATCGTTCCATCGGCGTGCACGGCGGTCTTCAGGCCCGGCAGATCCCAGTTCCAATAGCCGATACGCATTCCGCGAGGATGGTCCTTGTATCCCACACCAGGGAAGGGACGCACCTTCTCGTGATCGCGGGCGAATTCGGGAATCTTGTCGTACCCCTTTTCTTCGTACATCCTCTCCCACAGGAAGAAGACTTCGTAGATGGTGCCGAAGGTGTTGACTTCGAACTCGTAGTAGCCATCCTCGCCGGCGATGAACAACTCCACATCGTTGTCCATGTAGATCAGGTCGTCGCGATTCTTCAGCGTCGCTTCCAGGAACGGTTCCTCCACCCAGTAACCGACATACAGATACGCGTCATCCCACAATACGGCAGCACGCGTGTCATGGATGCCTTCATTGCCATTGACCAGGTCACGAAAACGGGGTGACCTGGGCGCCACCTTCCACGAAGCCTCGTCGAGGTGACCATCGATGTTGATCGGGCCATCCGCTCGATAGGCGGTATAACGAGCGATCTGATCAGCAGGCCAGGGTAGTTCGGACATGGGGATGAATCCTCGGTCGGGCGAGTCGGCGGCCATGGCCGTGCTCGGGTGGAAGAGCAACGCAGCGGCGACGCACGCAGCGGCGATGAGAAGACGTCTCGGCACGGTCAACCTCCGGTGGGTGTGGGTGATGGCTTCGGCATCACGCGAGCCCATCATACGTTGAACAGAAAGTGCATGATGTCGCCATCCTCGACAACGTAGTCCCTGCCCCGGGTCTGCATGAGGCCTTGATTCTTGGCTTCTACTTCGGAACCGGCGGCGACGAAATCTTCGTACGCCATCACCTCAGCGCGGATGAAGCCTCTTTCGATGTCCGAGTGGATACTACCGCCTGCTTCGGGAGCTAGGGCCCCCTTGCGGATCGTCCAGGCGCGGCACTCATCTTCGCCGACCGTATAGTAGGACATCAGGCCCAGTGCGTCGTACGCGGCGGCACTGACGCGGTCGACGCCCGGGGCGGACAGACCGAGTGCTTCCAGATACTCCCGTCGCTCGTCGGCATCTTCCATTTCGGCCACTTCAGCTTCAATCTGGCAGGACACGGCCACCGACGCGTCGGGCAACTCGTTGCCGAGATCGGATTCTGACACGTTATATACCCGCAACATCGGCAGGAATGTGACCAGGTCGAGGGACCGCACCGCGGCTCGTTCGCTCTCGTCCAGGTCGAGGCCTTCGAGGCGCTCACCGGACTCGAGCCGGGCCATGGCCTTGTCGAGGACGNCCTTTTCTCTCTCCTGCTCCGGCTTGAGGCCGGACTTGCTCTCTCGTGCCAACCGTTCGAGGCGCGTTTCCACCAGCGCCATGTCGGCCAGCAACAGTTCTGCCTCGAGATTCTCACGATCCCGATCGGCGTCGATGCTGCCCGTCGGATGATAGACGCCGTCGTCATCGAAGGCNCGTAGTACAAGGCACACCAGATGACAGCGACGAGCCGCGTCGAGCCATTCGTGATTTCCCCCCGTATCGGCATCGGGACAGAGGACGAAATTGTTCTCGGCGTACGTCGTCTTTTCAGGCTTGAACATGCCTGACAGAACATCGACCCGAGGGTCGCGAATCCGCGAGATGCCCTCGACGGTTTCGCCCGGCTTTCGTCCTTCAGGGACCTGGCGCGTCGTCAACAGCGTAAACAAGGTGCGTTTGCCCGCCTGAGGCAGGCCGATGAGGGCGATCTTCATGAGGTTCCTGGGATAGAGAACGGGCGGCGTCGNCCTATGTCTTCGCGCTTTTGCGCAACTACTGAAGATCGACCCTGCGCGGTAGAAGTGCCAGCATCTGGTGGCCTCGGCAGATCGGGCCTACGTTGAAGAACTCTGTCTCGTCTACCCAGCACTCATCCATCACAGGATCTTCGATGCCCTCACCTCCCCGCCCGACGCGTGGTTGCTCACTGCGTGCGATCACGGTCGGCCTCGCCTTGAGTGCCTTCATGGCCGTGGCGATTCCGTATGGGGACATGGTGATCAAGGGGTCACAGATGGGCGTCTGGAACACGACCCCGGGTGCGATCTTTCTGTTCTTCGTCCTTGCAGGCGTCTTGAATGCGCTGCTGAGTGTCGTTGGTTTCCGTTGGGCGCTGGATCGAAGCGAACTGGCCGTGGTCTACATCATGCTGCTGGTGGCCAACACCCTGCCGGCGCGGGGTTTCGCCGCGTACGTGCCGGCCGTGGCGACGGGGGCGACGTACTACGCGAGTCCNGAGAACGACTGGCAAACACATGTGCTGCCTTATCTGCCCACGTGGTCGACGATCCAGGACGAACGAGCGGTGCGACAGTACTACGAAGGGGCAGGCGTCGACGGGCGTATTCCCTGGGACGTGTGGGCGGGGCCGCTGCTGTATTGGCTGTTGTTCGGTCTGGCCCTCTACCTGGTCATGATCTGTCTCATGGTGATCCTGCGTCGACAGTGGGCCGACCGTGAGCGACTCGTGTATCCCATGATGCAATTGCCGATGCACATGCTCGGCGATGAACCAGAAGGACGCACGTCGGCCATTCTTCCGTTCTTTCGTCAGTGGTCCATGTGGGTCGGCTTCCTCGTACCCGCCCTCATCGCCACGATCAACGCGCTGCACGACTACGTCCACTACATCCCCGCGATCACGACGAACTTCGGCGTTGTACCTCTGTTCCGTGAGTCGATCACGGTNAGTTTCACCCTCAGCTTCACGCTGCTCGGTTTCTCCTTCCTGATCAGTCGCAACATCGCGGCGGGCCTCGTGTTTTTCTACCTGATCAACGTGGTCGAGCAGGGNCTGTTCCGCATGTTGGGTGTTCAGATCGACCCGGGTCCCGTCGGCGCTTTCGGACACTACGCGCATCCCGTCATCATCTACCAGGCCATGGGCGGCATGGTCGTGCTCGTGCTGTTGGGGCTCTACAACGGGCGCCGCCACCTGCGGGATGTGTGGAACAAAGCCCTGGGCATCGACACCACGGTCCGAGACGATGACGAAATGCTCTCCTATCGGCAGGCTGTGCTCGGCCTTGCGGGGGGCGTGCTGGTGATGACGCTCTGGTTATGGCGTGCGGGGTTACCTCTCTGGATCGTGCCCCTGCTGCTGTTCGCCTGTTTCGTTGTGTTTCTCACCATCTCCCGCGTAGTGGTCGAAGGCGGCGTGGCCGTCATGTTTCCACCGATCACGGGGCCCGATGTCACCGCGGCGGCTCTGGGTACGAGGGCATTGGGGTCGTCCGGAGTGGCATCAGTCTCCAGCAGCTATGTCTGGGGAACGGATGTTCTGATTCTGCTGATGACCTCCTGCGCCAATGGCCTGAAACTGGCCGATCGATTCGTGCAGCGGAAACGGCGTCTCTTCTGGGCGATGACGGCCACGATCGTCATCACTCTGGTCGTGTCGTTGTACATGCGTCTGGATGCAGGTTACCAGTATGGTGCGATCAATCTCAACGCCTTCTATGCGGACAATGCTGCTCAGTATCCCTATCGCTTCATGGCCGGGGCCGTGGCCACACCCGAGGGTCCGCACTGGGATGGTATCNTGCAGATCGNCGTGGGGGCGGCGATCATGCTGGTCCTCGAGTTTCTCCACTACAAGTTCCTTTGGTGGCCTTTCCATCCTCTCGGATTCCCGATCAGCAGTGCCTTCGGCGGCATGTGGTTCAGCGTTTTCNTTGCTTTTCTGTTCAAGAATCTGGTCCTCAAGTATGGAGGCCCACAGCTCTACCGACGGATGGTGCCCTTCTTCCTGGGGATGATCCTGGGAGAGATCGTNCCCGCCGGGATCTGGCTCGTCATCGACGCCATAACGGGCATGAATGGAAATGTTCTGGGCACGTACATGAACTAGACCGGAGGTGCCACAATGCTGACTCGGGTTGCACTGGGACGTGATCTCTTTCTCAGCGGAACTCTGGGTGAATAGGAATTCTTCTGATGGCTTGCTCAGGCCGCCGTTCATGTGGCTTCGTGCAGGTCGCCTACAGGGCGCCGACGAACTGAGATGACTCCGGCGACTGATAGGACACGCTNAACTCCGGTGTCTCCAATCGCAGATGGCCATCGATCTTCGANTCGAGGCAGCGTTCGAGCATGCCACACACGAGCATCGTCCGTTCAGCCGGATAGGGCGCTTTGCCGCTGACGAACATCTCCTCCGCCTTCTGCATCAGACAGGCCGAATAGACGACGTTCGGTGCCCCCGGCAACAGGAACTGCAGTGAACGAACCTCACCATCACATCGCGCGGCGAAGGTGTAATCCTGCACGGCGCCGTTGAGCATCAAGAGGGTAGCGCGCAGCCCGTCGACGTATTCGATGAGGTAGGCGGAAGGATTCTCGGTGAGTTCTTCGAGTTCGTCGCTGTGGGCCAGGTCCTGGGGGCGCCCGTCGGTGAGGGCGATACCGCTGCGCGAGTCGGAACGGGCCAGCGCCCCTTCGAGCAGTCGGCGAGACCAGCGACCATCCTGGCCGGCGCGCCAGACATCTTCGCCCTCGACCAGCTGAACGGCGCGGACACCCGTCTCACCACCCTGCCGGCGTTCCACCATGGACTGCATCGCTTCGAGGGCGTGATAGTCCATCGCGTCGGAGCCACCCACACCAATCATCAACGCCTCGTCGACGTGACCGTCGAGTTCGATGGGCGGCATGCGGAAAGTGACAGGCAGGGAGGAGCCCGACATCAGTGGGAAACCCAGATCATGAGCGGTGTCCACCATCTGCTGTGCTTTGGCGAAACTGTATGAGAGATGTTTGTCATTGAAGACAGGTATGCTACGGCCACTGGCGCGGAAGACGTCGACGATCTGTGAGAAGAACTCGAAACGGGGATACAGTTTCTGGCCCTTGTCGTTAGAGGGATAGTCCCCATGCTCGGCGATCAGCAGCACGGCATCGACGGCGAGCTGATCGCCACCAAGTCGCAGGGCCTCGGCGATGGTCGGATAGACGGTGAAATCAAACTCTTCGGCGCGATGAACACTCAGATCGTCGTCACCATCACGCTGGTCGACGTAGGCGCCGACGATGTCGAAGTCGGGACGGTGCCAGCGACCATCACGCGGATACCCCACCAGAAAACGTTCGCCCATGTGGTTGGCGTGGCTGCGCCAATCCCAGAAGGTGGTGATGATGGCCAGTTTCTTGCGCTCGGCCATGATCAGGTCCTCCGGAAGGTGGAGGTTTCATCCACCTGGTAGGTGATGTCGAGATGCGGTGTGTCGACGAGCTGTTCGCCGAGGTGCAGGGAGTCGATGCCGGCGTGGGCCGTGCCCGTGGTGAGCAAGGTTCGTTCGACAGGGAAAGGTGGCTGTCCCTTGCAGATCAGGTTCTCGATGTGGTGGCTCAATGGGTTGAAGAAATTCGGCTGCATGTGGTGACCGGCACCTAGGTAGAAAAGGACAGAGAAGGGGTCGGGCTGATTCTTGATGCGTACGGCGGCGGTGATATCCTGCTTCAATCCTTCCATCAATAGCATCGTTGCTCGAAGGCCATCGAGGTACTCGATCTGATAGGCGATGGCGTCCCGTCCGAGGAGACCTGGCAACTCCTCTCGCGTCGGGTAGGTGTGACGATGGGTCTCGTCGGCGGGCTTGAGCGAGAGGGAGCGACAGAGACAGGCTTCGAACAAGGCCGGATCCCAGGCGCCTTCGTCCATGGCCTGCCAGACGCTGTCTCCGCGAAGACCGCGCACTGATTTCACGCCGGTCTCGCCGCCCTGTCGACGTTCGGCCAGGCACTGCATCGCCTCGAGGGCGTGGATGTCGTAGCTGTCGATGCTGCCCACGCCGATCCCGACGACCTCTTCGGCCTCGGAGCCGAGGGGCAGATCGATGGAGGGAACGCGGCGAGCGACGGGCAAGGACGATCCGGCCATGAAGGGGAAGCCAAGTTCCTTGGCTGTCTCGACCATCTCTCGCGCCCAGTCATAGTTGTAGGACAGGTGTTTGTCGCAGAAGACGGGCACTGTGCGACCGCTGGCACGAAAGACCTCGACGGTCTGCTGGAAGAAGTCATATCGAGGGTAAAGCATCTGGCCCTTCTCGTTCAGCGGATAGTCTCCGTGCTCGGCGATCAACACGACGCCATCGACGGCCAACTCGCTTCCACCGAGCGTCAGGGCCTCAGCGATGGTCGGGTAGATGTGCAGATCAGGGTGACGCTGCTCGCGCTCGCGACTCAGGTCGCTTTCGGGAAACTGATCGACATAGAGCGAGACCACATCGAGTTCGGGATAGTGCCACTCGCTCTCCCAGCCGTACCCGCCCATGAGGCGGTCGATGATGTTCTGGCCGTGGGAATAGCGCCGGTATTCCGAGATGAGGCCCGCCACACGTGGGCGTTTGCCGGTGGTCACCGAGGATGTCTGGGTCGATGGTGTCTGGGTCATGGATGCGTCGCGTGGGAAAGCGCTGGAGAAGGAGGAGACAACGGTAGTGTGTTATCAAGGTTGGGGCGAGTCAGGCCTGTCGCAAATCGCCTGCCACCACGTTGACACTGTGCCAGCGCCCTAGCTGCCTCTGCTCCCTCACTCTTCTAAAGGAGCATTGGTATGCTGGAAGTTCGCCCCGGACCCGATCCCTACATCTTCTACAAAATGGGCCATCTCGACCGCGCCTGAGCCGCCTGGCTCCTGCCTGAAGAGATGGGGCTGTACGAGGCGCTGCGTGATGGCCCTGCAACGGTGGAGGACGTGGCCGAGCGAACCCAGTTTCAGCAGCGCCCCGTACCGACCCGACGAAGATGACTTTTAATACAACGTCACGCGCACCACCGTCCTGGATGTCAAGCCCAATCCGGACGCCATGCCACCCTGGCTCACCGCTCCGGAGGGCATGAAGGAGGGGACCACCACCTTCATGCCAGGACGGCACGGTTGGCGCCGACCGCGTGAGTTTCTTCAGCGGCAACTTCTTCACCGGTCCCTATCCTGACGATGTGGATGCCATCTTCATGTCGCACGTCATCCACGATTGGAACGACGAGGACTGTCTGCAGATTCTCGGGCACTGCTACGAAGCACTCCCGACAGGATCTCCTGTGCTGGTGCAGGAGTTTCTGCTTGACGACGACAAGACGAGCCAGCTTCTGGGAGTGTTTCAGTGGTTCGGACTGCTGTCGAGCACTTCGGGTGATCAGCGAACCTCTGCAGAGGTTGGGACGCTGCTGTCGAAGGCGGGATTCGCCGAGATCGAGACGCGAGCGGTCGATCGTGAACAGTCGATCGTGATCGGCTGGAAGAAATAACGACTCCGCACGATCAGAGGGACGGTCTTCGCCCGGGCAGACCGTGCGTGTGGTCCTCCTATCTCACAGATCGATACGGTAGAGGGGTTCCAAACCCTCGGCGATGCGGTCGACATTCTGCGCAGCGCAAGCAGCGCGTTTGCGCGACGTCCCATCGGTGCAGCCGGCGATGTGAGGTGTGCTCACCACCTGGGGCAATTCGAAGACAGGATGATTCACGTCAGGGGGTTCCCGGCTGAAAACGTCGAGACCGGCACCGCCGATCATGTCGTCCATGAGCGCGCGATACAGGGCGTCTTCATCGACGAGGGCGCCGCGCGCGACATTGATGAGGCAAGCCGTGGGCTTCATTAGTGCCAGCAATCGTTCGTCGATGAGATGCGTCGTCTCCTCATTCAAATGCAGATGCAGCGAGAGGTAGTCACTCTGCGATACAACCGTGTCCGTGTCACCGGGTGTGCCGACGAAATCGGGCTGGATCTGTTCGAGCACGTCGGGTTCGATGGGCACGGCGTCGGTGGCGACGATGCGCATGCCACAGGCCTTTGCTCGAATCGCCAGTTCTCGCCCGCTCGCCCCGAAGCCGAGAATGCCGAGGGTTTGCCCGCTCAGTTCGACACCCATGGGTTCATAGAGCACACCGTCACGAAAGTTGCGATGCACGGCCCGATACCGGTGAGCGAGCATGAGGATGAACATCATCGCCGTTTCGGCCAGCGCCGTGCTGCTGAACTGGCCCGGACAGTTGGCGACGAGAATGTTCCTGGCCTTGATGTAGTCGAGGTCGAAGTGATCAAAGCCGGTCCCCAGAATCTGCCACAGCCGCGTGTCGGTGGCGGCATCCATCATCTGCCGGGTGCCGACGCTGCCGCCTTGATCGATGACCACATCCACACCGGCGAATTGCGGGCCCACGGCCTGGGTCTTGTCGAGGAGGCGGATGTCGTGACGATCGCCAACGGTGGAGACCACGTCGTCACACCAGGGTGACCTTAGCTGCTCAAGGGGCAGCAGAAGAACGGAGAGTCGTCGCACTACTCAGACCTCTGTCGCTGTTGATCCTGAAGATGAGACAGGGGTTCCAGCATCGATGTGAAAGCGTTGCCCAACGCAGGTTCATCACAGCCGACCAGCAGCAATCGTGCACCTGCCACCACCTGCCGATCCACATTCGCCCGATCCTCGACGGACCCGAGCAGGGGGAGTCCCGACGGTTTGCCCGCCTTGTTCGAAGCGTCGCGCACACGATCAAGGGCGCTCAGAAAATCGGGATGATCGAACTGAAAGGGGATCCCCAGCGAATAACACAGATCCACGGGCCCAACGATGCACGAATCCACCCCGTCGACGGCCATGATGGCGTCGATGTTCTCGATGGCGGTGGCGGTCTCGATGATGGGAAAGAAGAGGACTTCATCATCGATGCGAGCGGTGTATCGCTCGGCGTGCAGGCCATATCCACCGGCTCGGTGCGGGCCCCACCCCCGGGTCCCACGTGGTGGATACCGACAGGCGTCGGCGCAAGCGCGAGCTTCTTCGGCCGTGCTGATGAAGGGTACGGCAATGCCCATGGCGCCCATGTCCAGATACAGGCGAATCTGATCCGCATCTCCACGACCCAGACGAACGATCGCCGTCGAATCGGTGCAGCCGATGGCCTGCAACTGGGTCTGAATTCCAGGCGCCGTCTGCGGCGAGTGCTCGGCGTCGAGCAACAACCAGTCAAAGCCGGCGAGGCCGGCCATTTCGGCGATGGCCGGGGATCCAAAGCGCAACTGGATACCGATGGCCGCCGAACCCTCATCGAGTCGTTGTTTCAATCGGTTCGTCATGCTTCCACCACGCCAGGTGCCTCGAAGTAGCCCACTTCTGTAAGCCGATCGATCCAGGCCCGGCGCACGGGACTGCCGTGAGGATTCGACATCCACGATTTCGAATACAGATACTGTCTCTTGGGTTCGAAGTTCCGCAGGCCAGCACGCACATTGCCCTCGCCCTGATTGCGCAAGGCTGTCAGCTCTTCCTCGGTCTTCGGATTGGCGTAATAGACGACGGTGCACATGCGTCGATCGGTGCTGCCACCGTGAGAAGCGTGCCAGAGACGCAAGTCGAAGGCGACCACGTCGCCCGGTTCGGAGGGCAGAGACGTGCACGGTACTTCCTCAAGTTCGAGGGCACGCACACCCTCACGGAAGCTGTCGTCATCGGGTAGACGGTGCATGCCCGGAATGACACGCAAGGCGCCGGTGTCAGCCGCGACGGGCTGCAGATAGAACGCGAACTTGACCCCATACTGATGCACCGTCGATGTGTCGCGGTGCCAGTGTGTGTCGCCCGTGTAGCGATTCGCATCGATACCGATGCCAACCACGTCGTCGCCGTAGAGTTGTCGGGCCACGGTGAGGAAGCGGGGATCTTCCAGTAAACTGGCGAAGAACGGCGTGTCCTCGTCCATCATCATGGTCCAGTGACGCTTGCTGCCATCGTAGGCACTCGGTCCATACTGTTCGGCGAGCATGAAATCGAATTCACGCCGAATGGTCGCCCGCTCTTCGGCGCTGAAGACCTGTTTCATTACATGGTAGCCGAAGGTCTTGAAGCGCGAGACCTCGGCGTCAGTCAGGCCTGGTTGTGTCAAGATTATAGCTCCTGCAGCAGCGCGTTGAGGGTTTCGCGAAGACAGCCTATTGGTTGGACTGCGGCGCAACGATAGATTTCAGCCCCTGCATGGACAAGAATCCGTTTTCGATCAGTCAGGGGAATCAGACGAATGAGCAGACTGACGGACGACCATCTCGAAGAGCTCGACCGCGAGGGCTTCATCATCGTCCCAAACTTTATCAGCGGAGATCAGCTAACGCCCCTGCAGGCTGCTCAGCGACGCGTACTACCCACATGGGATCAGATTCAGCAGGATCCTCCACAGGATCAAAGTGGCAGCAGCATGCTGCAGTGCTTTCCGCACGAAGAGATGGATCTCTACCAGGCGGCGATGGATGAAGAGAGCATCGCCTTCGCTCGAAAGTGGCTGAAGACGGATGAGATCCACACGCGCGTGGGATGTCTGATCGCCCGGTATCCCGGTCACAAGGCGGGCGGCACGGGACACGACAACTCGAATCTGCACATCGACAATGGCAACAATTCACTGCTGCCCATGAGCCACGAGTTGCGTGAATTCGGCCAGATCGGCTTCTGGATTCATCTGGAGGACGTCGACGAAGACCAGGCGCCGCTACGACTGATTCCGAAGCGCTATGGCAAAGACATGACCAAGTGCGTGCCGCTCGTGTGCCGCGCAGGGACCCTGTGCATCTTCACCAACTTCACCTGGCACAGCGCCACGGCGTACACACGTGAAGAGGGTCAGCGGTTCACCTTCGGCTACAGTTTCGGCCGCGCCGACCACTACTGGGAGGGCTTCAAGCACTACACCCATCTTGGGAAAGGCGCGGCGGTCTTTCAGGAGTTCATCGGTGGTCTGACCGCCAAACAACGAGAACTGTGGCGCTTTCCTGCGGCGGGACATCCCTACTACACGGAGCAGACGCTGGCGCTACTGGAAGAGCAGTATCCCGGGTGGAATTCGGATGAATACCGGTAAATCGCTCGAGTAGGGTGGTGACAAAATGCACACATTGTGTGTGCATTAGCTCATGAAAGGCTTCGACTGGGGTGCTGAGAAGAACCAACTGCTGATCGAGGGATGCGGTTTGTGAAGACGATCATTCCCAGTCGCAGGGCCACTCGCGACTACCGGAGAGAATCTGATGGGTGAGAAGAAGCTGACTGAAGAAGAGCAAGAGATCCTCGATGCCTTCGAGAAAGAGGGTCTACGGCCAGCGCCCGACGCTGGTGCAGAACTCGAAGCCGCCACAGAGGCAGCTTCCAACACGTTCAACAAGACCCGTCGCGTTAACCTGCGAGTGACGGAGTGTGATTTCAGTCTCGCCCACTCCCGCGCACGAGAGGAAGGGATTCCCTATCAGACGCTTCTGTCCAGCATTGTACACAAGTATCTATCCGGCCGACTAGCAGAGAAGCGGTAGACACGACATGCGTCGTCGCGAGCGAGCGCGACAGTGAACGTCCTCTTCTTTTGGGAGCCCGTGGGCGGGCTCACCCTCGAGCATCGCTGCAATCCATATGCAGGGCTCCTCGATCGAGCTCTGCACGCCCACGACATCCATCTGGATCTGGGGGACTACGCCTTCACGCCACAGTGGTTGGAGGCGCAGCGGTCGACGCACGATGTGATTCACCTCAACTGGCTGCATGCCTTCTATCGTCGCGACGATCTGGCGGCAACGCTCGACGCCTATCACGACTTCGCAGAGAATCTGCACCTGGCGCGTCGTCTCGGATATCGGATCGTGTGGACACTGCACAATCTGTATCCGCACGAACGTCCCTTTCCAAAGGTCGACCATCTGGCGCGCCTGCTGGCCGCCGATCTTGCGGATGTGACCCTGGCGCACTGCCAGCACGCGGCGGCCCTGGCGCGCGAACGGTTCTACGCTGACGACGTGCGTGTCATGCAACACGGCAACTTCATTGATGTCTATCCCAACGAGGTCACACGCGCCGACGCGCGAGCGAAACTCGACCTCGAAGAGGACGATTTCGTCTATCTGTTCTTTGGCAATGCGCGGGGCTACAAGTCGGTGGAGAGCCTGATCGATGCGTTTGCCGGTCTGAATGCTGACGATGCCGTGCTCGGGCTCATGATGCGCAACGCCTTCGATCCTGCCTACGGCGATCAGCTGGCGGTCAGGGCAGCCGACAGTGGTGGCAAGGTTCGGGTGTGGACGTCGGACTTTTTCGGCACCGAAGAGTTTCAGCTCTATCTCAAGAGCGCCGATGTGGTGGTGCTGCCTTTCTCGGAAGTGCTCACATCTGGTTCAGCGATCACGGCCCTCGGTTTTGGTCGACCGCTGATCGTGCCGGCGTTGGGTTGTCTGTCCGAACTCGTCGATGACGGTCTGGGTATCGCGTATGATCCGACCTCACCCGAGGCGCTATCGCAGGCGATGGCGGAGATTCGCCATCGAGATATCCAGTCCCTGAGTGCGGGAGCACGGGCTCGCGCAGAGTTGTTGGATTGGCGGGCCATTGCCGCGCGTGTCGCTTCCATCTACCGAAACGAGGCACCTGAGTGATCACACGTCACGGGTCGTTGCTGAATCCCCGGCCCTCCATGCCTGGTCCCGGACCGTACTACACGTGTCTGACCGACATGCGCCAGGTCGACCAATTCCCCGGCGACTATGCGCTCTATTTTTCCACCGATCACGACCCTGAGGATGGGGGCATCTGGCTGTACGTCTGCGTTGGCTCGCCTACGGATGCGTCGTCGTGGCGATCCTACGATGAGGTCGCGGCGGCGGGCGGGTTCGATCATGTGACATCCCGGCCGGCGGCGAATCCGATCTACAAAGACGCGGTGCAGGGGACAGGGCACACGGAGACGCCGCACGCCAATGTCATCGACGGTGTCGTGTACATGACGTATCACAAGAATGGCATCGAGAACACGCAACGAACGCTGCTGGCCACCTCTGAAGACGGGGCGATGTTCCGTCGGATTCGTGGAGAGGAAGATTCCGTCATCTTGCGCTACGCTCCCGGAGAGCGCCCGGGCGATGGACACACGGGCTACTTCCGCTGGGCGCCGAATCGATTCGCGGGTGTCTCGGAGCGCTACGTGGGACATTCGCTGCACGGGGGTGGTGACGGCTACTTCTCGGCCATGTGGGTCTCGAACGATGCCGTGGACTGGCAGGCGCGAAAGGTGTTTACACCCATCGAAGGGCAAGGCATGCCGGACGAGATGATCCTGATCTGGCATGAGATCGACCCCGCATCGATCACGGCGTCGGGGCCGGGCGAGTATCGGGCGATCTGCGGCGGCGGAAATCGCGCGTCGGGTGGAGTGGCACGTATCGGCGAACTGTACGAAGTCTTTCTCGCAGATGACGGCCACACGCTGACCCGGACGTGCGACTACTTTCTGAAACGTCAGATCGGAGCCGACGACTCCGAAGAGTTGTCGTCGCCCACGTCCGTCGACATCGACGGCGTGCGGCATCTGATCTACGTGGGCGTCACCGACGAGGCGTCGGTGAATACCGTCCTGGGTGCATCGGGCGCCTTCTAGTTTCTGCACCGACAAGACCCGAGGAGATCTCACGGTACGCCGCCCACCGTCTCATAAAACACACTTTCAGTAAAAGGAGCTGACAATTGGGATTGCTCGACGGCAAACGCGCCCTCATCACGGGTGCGCGCAAAGGCATTGGTCGAGGTATCGCTCTCACGCTGGCAGGCGAAGGGGCGAGCGTGGGGGTCAACGATCTGATCGACGACGAGGTGACGGCGCGAACGCTCGAACTCATCGAAGGTCACGGTGTGAAGGCCAGCATGCATCAGGGGGATGTGAGTACGGTGGACGGCATTCACGAAGTGGTGGATGGATTCGTCGACACCCAGGGCGGGATCGACATCCTCGTGAACAACGCCATCTTTCCTGACCAGGCGCGGCCGCTGTTCGAGACGGACGAAACGTACTGGGATCGCATGATGGATCTGTCGTTGAAGGGATACTTCTTCGCGGCGCAACGGGCGGCCAGACACATGGTCGACCAGGGCACGGGGGGTCGCATCGTCTGTCTTTCGAGCGTGCATGCCTATGCGGCCTGGAAGGACTGGACTGCCTACGGTGTGGCGAAGGCGGGGCTGCGACGCATGGTGAAGGGTCTGGCCGTCGACCTGTCGGGCACCGGTGTCACCGCCAACTGCATCGCACCAGGAGCGATCTCCTCGAGGCTGCCCGACGACGGTGAGTCCGTCAATGGCGCTCCCCACGATCCCGAGCAGTCTCCCTGGCTGGAGACCCGTGTGCCGGCGAAACGCGGGGGTTTGCCCAGTGACATCGCCGGTGCTGTCCTGTTCCTGACGTCGGAGATGGGCGCCTATGTAAACGGGGAAACGACGCTGGTCGATGGCGGTCTCATGGCCGCGGCGGCAGAACTGTAGGAGGCGGCGACCAACCCCGCGATAGACCACATCACCGCAAATCACCTCACGTGACCCAGGTCACGGTATGGGACCTTTCTCCTGTCGATAAATAAAAGCAGGATCACGTGGTTACTACGTGGTCCTCACAGGAGGGACATCCCCATGCTCAGAGCGCGTGGCAGCAGGGATTTGGGTCGGGCGGTCCGGACCCCACGATTTCTCATCGGAACGACTGCTTTTCTGGTCGGCCTCTTCGCCGTCAGCGATCCGACCCCGGTCACTGCCCAGGACGAAGATGACGACGGCCGGTCGGCCCACAGGCGTGGGGAGTTCTCAGGCAGCGCCGGCGGCGAACTCGATCCGTACTTCGTCGAGATTCACATACCCTTCGGGCAATCGAGTGCGCCAGACGGGATAGTCCTTTTCCGGGCGAAGTTGATGCCGGTCCCCGTCGATGGGTCCCATCGGTTCGATAGCGAGGGGGTGGAGCACGAGGAGGATGTCGACGTTCACATCGGACAGGATCGTGTCAAAGGGGAGTTCACCATAGTAGCCGACACGGTCGTGGCGTGTGCCCATGCACTTCCACTGGCTCGAATCGGAACCCAGCGTGAGGGTTTGATCGGTGAAATCGGGCGTGACGTCGATACTCTGACCTGTCAGCAGCCAGCCGGACGTGAGGCCACCCTTGTTCCCCTGGCACAACAAATTGAGTTTGGCGCCCCTTGCCTCGATCTCGCCGCGGAGGCGGAGACTCATCTTCGCATTGCGAAAATCGGTAGGGTATCCTCCGGCGAGAAAACGATTCTCCCCTTCTGTCTCGCGCTGATGCTCACCAGGACGTCCCCCCGTATTGAGCATGTAGAGCAGGTGCATGTAGCCCAGACCGGGTGGTGCGTGGTTGTAGTCGATCCACCAGGGGCTGCGGCTGACCGCACAGCTGTCACAGATCTCGAGTCGGGCGGGGCCAGCAGCATTGCTGATCCAGCCATACCAACCGCCGGGATCGTCGTCAAAGGTTTCGATGTATTCCATGGGCGTATCCGTGTCTGAGCGGTCTGGGTATCTGGAGAAAACGACTCAGGCCGTTGGCGCCGACAGGTGGCGCTCGAACCAGGCCATGGTCGCAGTGGCGATGCCCTCGTGACCGCCTTCGAAGATGGTCACCCGAATCGGCCCCGACTGTCGTCGCAGAAAGATCTGTCGTGCGAAGGCATCGTCGGAGACTTCATCGGATGCGCGTGGCGTCTGAAGATGGCCATCGGGCCGACTCATTTGATCGATCTCGTCCTCGGTGACTAACTCGTCCCCGCGAGCTTCCGCGATCGCATTGAAGGCGTTCAAGGACTGGCGAATGGGTACCGAACCGGTGTGTCCATCATGTCGCCCGGCAGCGATGTCGAGGGGCACGTCCATGGCGTGAGCCAGGTGCGTGAGAGGCGAACGGGCGGTCAACGCGTCATCGATCTCGTCACTGTCTCCCGGCGCGCCGCCCGCACACTGACGGATCATCTCTCCGTACTTCCCGTCCTTGTGCTTTTCGTACCACGCGGACAGATCGCTGATGCCGACCCAGGCGATGGCGGCTGTCCATCGTTCAGGGAATCGTCCCGCCATGAGCATGGTCATGTGGCCGCCGCCGGACTCACCGGTCAGAAACCTGGCACTCACACTGTATCGCTCGCGGACCCAGTCGATGGCATCGAGGATGTCCTGCTGTGCCAGGACCGACCCCATGGCTTCAGGTGTGTCGTTGCGCCCGCGAAAATTCGGCCACAGATAGATCCAGCCGTTTTCGGCGACCAGATCTTCCAACGCCTGATTGCGAGAGCCATCCAGATCCGAACTCCAGGGATGGAGCGAGACGACGAGGGGGATCGGTCTGTTGCTACCCTCGACCTGTGCCGGAACGGTCAGATAGGAAGGTTGCGAGGATCCATCTGTGGAACTCGTCACCTGGATTTTCGCTCGATCAGCCATCACCGAATTCCGCAGGGCGCCACCGTCTCAATGCTTCACCGTATCAGTAGTGGGCGCCACGCTCTTTACCCGTCACGTTGCCTTTGGTATAGGCCTCGCGAAACAACGATTGGCGCAACGGTGGCATGTCTTCGAGCAGTTCAGGACTCGGTCGCGACATGGACCAACGACTGTTCACATCGTTGTAGGCGTTGAACAACGCGACACGATCTTGGTCTGCGTTTGCCCAGGGCACGCCGCTGTGGCTGACGGCTTCGGTGAAAAACAGCACCGAACCGGCAGGGCACGAATAGGTGTCCCACAAGGGAGAGCCTGGTGTGTAGGCTGACTCGGGGGCTGTGAAGGCGGCCTTGTGACTTCCACTGATGAACATGGTTCCGCCGTCACCCTCCTCCACGTCATTCAGTTCCCACACAACACGTGTCAGGCCGCTGTGAGCTTTGCCGGGAAGGCAGTGATACATATGCCCGTCACCCGGCATGCGGAACATGCCGCTGCCATTGTGGGGGTGGAATTCGAAGGGCTTCTCGTCCTGTGTGGAGCGCAGACCGGGGAAACTCATCTCCATACGGAATCCGTAACACTCCTCTGACGCCAGGTAAGGCGTGCAGAGGAATTCGTTCATGAATCCGACGACGACGGGGTGATCCATCAGAGGATGGAGGGGGAAACCAAAGATCGTGCGCTGTTTCTCGGGCAGAGACTCCCGGTCGCGATCCAACTGGTAGATGAAATCGCGCATTGGCTCGATCTGATCGGCAGACAGAACGCCAGGGACCAGCAGCCAGCCCCGCGTGTCGAAGACGTACTTCTGTTCCTGGGTCAGTGGAACGATGGGCAGGCCGTCCGCATTCGTGCGGGGGAGTGGATCCCCCAGCTGAAGCGGACGGCCCAGATCCTTGTTGAACAACAACGGTTCGATCATCGGATCGAGTCAGCGCAGATCGAAAGGATTCGACCAGGCCTTGTCTCCCGTGGGGCCGATGATCTCGAAGCGCACCCACTTGGCATTCTTGCGCAGTGTGACTGTGGCCTCGGTGAATAACTCGCCACCCTCACGGTATTCGGCGCCATAGGCGTCCTGCACGGCGTGGATGCGTCTGGCCTCGCTGCACTTCACGTGTGCCTCGCTGCCGTCGGGGGCGACCTCGATGGAGTGGATCTCAGGGCCTGTGGTACCGTAGCTGGCACCGGTGGCCAGTGCTTCGAGGACGGCCTCGGTGGTGCGCTCCTTGACGCGAGCCATGGTCCACGATTCGTAAGTGTCGCGGTTGTCCTCTGGAGCGCCGTGCGTGTCATCGTTGGCCAGACACGGATAGACGCTGTCTTCGAGACTCATCCAGTCGTCCCAGTGAACCGAACCTTCACCACGACCCATGAAACGGCACGTGCTGTTGAACACTTCGATGCCGGTGAATCCCTTCAGCGGCAGCGTGTCACGCATGATGTTGATCGAACTCCAGTGAGGATGGGCCAGCCAGACCTGACCGCCCTGCTCGTTGACGTTGTCGATCACATGTTGTGGCGGCATGGTGCCGCATGCCATGTCCTCGTGGATGTTGAGGCACACGAAATGATGAACCTGGCCACCAAAGGGGTTCGAAGGATGCAACTCCGCACCCTCGATGAGCACGAAGTCACCGGGCACATTCACCGACGAGACGGGGGTGATCTTGCGATGATCGGACAGGCAGAGGAAGTCATACCCTTGAGCGACATACTGGTCGAGGCGTTCCTGGGGGTCGACGCGGCCATCAGAGTTGGTCGTATGGCAATGTAGATTCCCTCTTATCCAGAAATATCCATCGTCGTCGGACAGGGAATAGGGGTTGGTGAGAGATCGTGGTGCGTCGGCCATCGGTGTCTCCAGGGATGAGGGGGCGGATTCTCGTGAGGCGGAAGATAGGGGAGACGCTAGTCGTCGTCATCCCTGTCGCTGAGCAACTCTCCGCGCTGCAAGCGTTCCGCATTCTCAGTCGACCAGAGAATGTTCTTCATCACCTTCTGCGCCGTGATGTAGCGCGTCGCTGCCAGCATGTGGATACGCTTCTCTTCGGCGTCGTCGCTCAGATCGTAGTGCCGAAATGCCGCCTCCAGGACCTGGAACATGTGCAACTCGGCATCTTCGCGCAGCATGATGTGCGCCAGAGCATGCCGCAGAGGCGTGATGTCGTGGCCTTCCTCCAGATACTGATTCACCAGGATCTCAGCTTCAGCCACCTTCTGAAAGTCGGCGAATTCCTGCAGGCGGGTCAGCATCTGTTCGGGTGAATCGAAGGTCTCTTCTCCGGGCAATCGCTGGCCCTCTCTCGGCACGCGCGCCGAGGGCATGTTGAGCCAGCGCAGATACGTGCAGAAGACGGCGCCGTGGAACAGGCCGCGCAGCAATTCCGCAGACGGGGCGAGTTGGAAGGCGCGATACAGACCGTGGGCGTAGGAATAGATGTTCGCCACGTCGTGCCAGTCGCCCTCGTTTTTGAGGTGAAATCGCACGGTGCGCACAGCACCTGCGTAGGTCATGGCCCGGCAGATCGCCAGCGGACTTACACCGGCCCGCAATTCTTCTTCCACCTGCTGAACGATGGGCTCGAAGTCGTCGCCGAGCAGGACCTGAGCAAAGGCGGAGACGTCCAGGGTCTTTTCGTCCGCTGTCTGATTCGCGGCCCAGATCTCATCGACTCGAGCAAGTACGGGGTCTAACACGGGAACGGCGTCCTGCCAGCGTGAGGTCTCCTCATGCCGGGTGCGGGACACGAGGTCGACGACGATGGGTCGCAGAATCTCGTGGGCACCTCGCCATTCTACGTAATCGAGTCCTTCAAACATCTTGTTGGCAAAGTCGAGGGCATGCCCGTCGCCGGTGAAGTAGAAGTCGGTGGCCGTGGTGAAGACGAAGTCTGCCAGCGTCTCCACCGGCTCACCCCGGTCGTGAAGCGTGAGCAGGATGCGCTCGGCGGCCCCCCGGTCACGCAGGTCGATGTAGCGACGGAACCAACGTTTCAGCGTCACCAGGTCCGGGTCTTCATTCGATCGCGGAAAGGGGAAGCGCTGACGCCGGGAACTGCCGGAGGTTCGGTTGGCGATCTGGGTCAGGCCGTGTACGAGAAACAGATTGTGATCGGCCGCGTCGATGTCGTCCCACAGATTCGCGCACAGCGTGAGGATGGCGACACCCGAAGACCAGCCCTCGTTCGTCTTATGCGCGCCATAGAACAGGCCGTGTTGCACGATCTCCTGCGGCGTGGCACCCGACTCGCGCAAGGCGGTGACCGCCTTGGCGATGAGGAAGGTCGAGCGGTCTTTCAAACCCTGTTCAAGGGTCCGCATGCCGCGATCGACGAGTCGCTGCCGGGCCGCCTCACGGGCACCCTTGGGGATGCCCACAAACAAGACATCGTCCCGTACCTCCACGGGGAAGCTGGCGACATCATCTCCGTTGGTCAGGAAACACCCACCGGTCTTCAGGTCGAATTCCCAGTGGTGCCAGTGGCAGATGAGCACCCCGTCACGCACACTGCCCTCGGACAGAGGGTAGCCCATGTGCGGGCACCGATTGTCGCAGGCGTAGAACCCGTCTTCGTAGCGGTAGACGGCCAGGTGATTGCCATCGACGGTGAAGGGTTTGCCCACCCCTTCTTCTACATCAGCAGCCGGACAGAGTTCGCGGAATACGACATCCTCGGGTGCCACGGTCGGTGGGGGGCTCTGGTCGTGATCGAAATCGACGGCGACAGAATCGGACGTTGGCTGGCTCATGGCAGGGCTTCCTTCAGGGGGAGTGATGCCACAAAGCTGTTCATCTGGAGGTCGGGCGCAACTGTCCGCTGGGCCAGGTGGTGTCGATCAGGGCGTGCGCCGGGAATCCTCGGCATCGTGAGCGATCAGAAACTTGGGATCTTCGGTGCGGCCCCCAAGCCAATCCTCGTCAATCAGGGTCAGGGCGCGATGCTCGTGCTGGTTCTGTTTGGCCTCTAGTTGGCACGTGGCCACCTGCAGCAGGTGTGGAGGAAGGCCATCCACCGCGATCCGGACGTGGACGATTCGGGGGAGATGATGTCCTACCGGTCGGCCGTTTTCTGTCTGGGTGGTGGATCGCTGACGTTGATTGGATGGCTCGCTGCTTCGGGACTGAGTCTGTGGGCAGCGATCGCGACGGTCGTGCTGGCCCTGCTCATCTTCGTAGGGCTCACACGTGTCGTGGCAGAGAGCGGGGTTGCTACTGCGGTGAGTCCGCTCATTGCAGCATCGACGCTGGTGTCAGCGACGGGCTCGGAGGTACTCGGCCCTACCGGGTTGGTGGGCTTGGCCTATGCGCACGTCTGGTCCACCGACATTCGCACGTTTGTCATGGCCTCGTGTATCCACAGTCTCAAGCTCAGCGAACACATGGATCGCAACATCCGGCCCCTGTTCTGGGTGTTGCTGCTGGCCATCGTGATCAGCCTGATTGGATCCATCAGCACGATTCTCTATCTGGCCTATGAATATGGAGGGATCAATCTCAATGGCTGGTTTTTCGGCGGCGGCACGCGGGCACCCTTCAACTTCATCGCCGACAAACTGCAGACACCCGCCGGCCCGAGTCTGGAGGGTTGGGTGAATTCGATCCTCGGCGGTGGTTTCATGACGATACTCATGGCCGCTCGCCACCGACTGTTGTGGTGGCCCCGGCACCCCATTGGCTACCCGATTTCGATGGTGTGGCTCATGGACCAACTCTGGTTCAGCATCTTTCTGGCGTGGCTGTTCAAGCTTGTCATCATCAAATACGGTGGCCCGGCATTCTACACACGTGCACGCCCCTTCTTTCTGGGGCTGATCGCCGGTCAGTTCGTGACGGCTGCGATCTGGCTTGTGATCGATTCTTTTACGGGAATGACAGACAACGTTGTGTTCTGGATCTGATGACCTGACCAGCAAGCACCATGATTCGGGGTCACCGATAACGCGCCATCACTTCGACCTTCGATTCGCCATCGGCGCGAATCATCCGAACCGTCTCACCGAAGCGCCGGGTTTCCGGGTCGACCACTCCCCCCCGTGCCTCGATCTCCACGATCTCACGATCCCGCCACTTCTGGGGGAGCACGAAGGCAAAGGGGCCCCCGTCACCGGAGAAGGTGGCGGCCAGTCTCTCACCATCCCATTGAATCGACTCGCAGCGCCAGGTCTCTCGGGCTTCGAGGAAGGTGAGCCACTGGTCGAAGGACCACACCGGCATCTCGCGTTCGAGACCTAGTCGAACAAGAGCCAGACCCTGGTCACGTGAGAAGCGCACCCAGTTGGATGGGTGAATGCAGGTGGCGTGGGGCACGTGGAATCGCTGTGCTACATCGTCGAGTACCCGTCCGAGCACCGTCTCCCACAGTTCGGGCGACATGCGATAGGAGTAGGGCACGTTTTCGGGTCCAAAGTAGACGTCGTCCATCGTGTGCGTGTGCTGTTGGCGTACCGAGATCAACTCACCGTCTGGGAGTCCGAACCTCAGGGGCATGGCAGCTCCAAATCCGGCGTAGGGGGCGTATCCACGATCACGAAGGAAGGTGCTGCAGAAGTAGTTGCCATCCATGCCTACCCCGCACTCGGCCATGCCGCGCACCGGTTCGAGATACCCGGCCCATGAGATGCAGTGGTTGCGCAGGCTGCGCGCGGGGACACCGAACATCTCTTCGAACTCCCGGATCTGTCGCACCATCTCGTCTACGCGGGCGGATACAGGTGCACCATCGAGGGCACGGATATTCGGGTGGGGTCCCACGTCGTGATGCTTCTGGTAGTCAGCTACATCCGCCGGCGTCGAATGGGTGTTGCCGGGGATCAGATATAGATTCATCCGGCCACCGGCGTCCGTCATCTCACGAAACTGCTGCTGATTCCATTCGACATCCGCCGTGTCCTCGTCGCCGGAATACACGACGATCCCCGGGACGCCCTGGGGCAGATGCCACATGTGGGGAACCGGACAGGGGAAGAGGCTGGTCGCCAGTTCTAACAGCAGTCGTCCGAGCAGGTCGGCATAGGGGATCGAGTCGGGTTCCTGGGGGCCAATGTGGCAGGCCAGATGGGAAGGCCGTGCCGGCCCATCGGCCCTGCCCGTGGATTCGGTGTTGGCGGGGTCTCCCTGGCGAAGCATCAACACCGCCAGGGGCAGATCAAAGGCCAGGGCCATGATCGAACCTTTGCCCACGCTGCGTTGAACGATGCCAGGGCCTTCCATGTCGACTTCCTCTCCCGCCTGGTAGAGGACCGCCCACATGGCCGCATCCTCCTCCATCCGCTTCCATCGCTGGCTCGGACCGACGACGACGAGACTTTCCCCAGCCAGTCCCGCCATCGGGGCCTGGGTCAGGCGCAGTCGCTGCGGAGACTCCATCAAACCGTCTACGCCGACACCGGCGGCCTGCGCCAGAGTTGACCCCGGCAGACACACGATGAGATTGCCGCCGCGCTGTACGAAGCCGAGTGCGGCAGATGCGAACGAACCATCCTCATCCACACCGGCGGGAAAAACCAGGACGGGAGTCTCTTCGACATCCAAGTCCTCGAGTTCGCCGCCCGCTACCTGACGCACATTCATCAGCCCCCACACGCTGAGGATCTCATTTGTGTAGGCGCCGAGCCCCTTTCCATCGTTCAGCAATCCGATACGCATATCGATCAGCCTTCCTGCGGAGGGTCACCCGCGGCGCGCGCCGGCCCCGGACGGAAATCAGGAACGCTGAGGGTTCGGCCCGCCTCGATGGCGTCGGCGGCAATGATCGCCGGCGCTGCCGTGTCCATAGCAGCATACACATCGAAGGACAACTCCTGTCGGCCAAGCACCGCGTCGCGGAAGGCAGCGTGTACGTAGTAGTCGGCATCGCCGTGTCCGCTTGCCCTGGCCTCAGCAGGGGCGTCTGTGCGTTCGAATCGCCAGTCCATGTCGGCCATGTCGTGCTGCTGGTTGTCAGCACGCCACATCTTTGGGCGATCTCGTCCGCTGCGCGCCCATTCGACCGATCCGTTGGTCCCCATCACCTGATACCAGTGATGACCCCGAGCGTGGCTTACGGGCTGGGTGAAGCCGGTGGCCATTCTCAGCAAGGCGTCCTTCTCTGTCTTCATGAGAGCCACCTGCATATCCGGTGCGGTGATCTCGGGATGCGCATAACTCGGTGATCCGGTGCTCATGCAGGCGACTTCGGTGACGCGGTCATCGAGAACCTTGAGCATGGGGCTCAGTTCATGAGGTAGATAATGGATGGGTGGCATCCGTTGAATCCACGTCGGCTGGGCATCCGGATACGCCGGCAACTCGTCGATCTCGCAGTGTCGCCCTGACTTCGCATCCTGGAAGAACATGCGAGTACCGTAGTAGCCGATGTACTGACCTTCACAGAAAGTGACACGGCCAATCTGACCTTCCTCGACGATCTGGCGCCACGCATCGACAAACCCCCAATAGCGGGTCTGCTCAGCCAACTGATACACTTTGCCGGAGCGCTCGGTGGCCAGCACGATCCGCCAGCAATCTTCCATCGTGTGTGCGGCGGGCACCTCGGAGTTCACATGTTTGCCAGCCTCGAGCGCCATGGCGGCCAGTGCACCCTGTTCCTCGCAGCGCACGCACAATGCGACGGCATCGACGGTTTCATCGGCGAGGAGCTCTTCGTAGCGAGTCGTGGCGCTGACATCCCCGCCGTACTCGATCGCTGCGC
>PATE01000072.1 GCA_002712305.1 Gemmatimonadota bacterium
CGTGGCTGAGCAGAGAATTAGCGCAGGTGACTGGCTTCCTCTGCGTCGATTTCACCACTCTTCTCGCGCTTGTCGATGTCGCTGAGTTGGCGAACCGTCTCGCCTTCATCTGTGGTGAGATACCCTTGCTGGACGTATTGATCAACACGTTCAGCGGCACGGCCCATCTCTCGATGTTCGAGCCGCGCGTGGGCCTGATCCTGTTCGGCCTGCCGCGCCTGCAGTTCGCCATCGGAGATGGTGCCATCCTTGAGGGCCTCCTGCGTTTCCTCCGGGATCGGCTCCTCTGTGGACGCCTCTGGTTCGGTGGGGCCGGCTCGTCCTCGACCAAATCGGGCAGATCAGCCTCGTCGAGAGGCTCATCGAGTTCGTGTTTCTGCGTGCGAGGCTTGCGACCGGACACGACGTCGACCGCATTCTGTACAAACTCGAGGTCATTGATCGCGGTGGTGCTCACATTCACATTCCGGAGCAGACCCTGGACCAGATTTCGTGACTTGAATCAGGCGATCGAGCGGCTGCCCACATCCTCGATTCGACGCAGGTCCCACTCGAGTTTGAAGCAGTTTGACTCGAAGGCGCGACGCACAGAATTCTGGACCCCTACAGCGACGTAGTGGTCGGGGTTTTCTCGATTGAAGCGGCTGATGGTTTTGGCAAAGATCTCCCGCAGGGGAGTCGTGATAGGATCACCCGTGAGGGCCCGGTACTCCACCTCGAGGACGGTGACGAAGTCCTCCGTCGTGATCAGCGCATCCCCTCGCTGCAGGCGTCCCGCGCATCCGATGCCAGAGCTGGCGATGCAGATCGGCATCGACGCTGTCGGGTATGTGATCGGGAATGGCTGTCGAGGTTGTTTCCACAGGCGATCGTCGTCCAGGAGACGTTGCACTGATGTGGTAAATATACCACGAAACGGGTAACAATATAGGGGCGGCCGTATTGTCCGCGACGGCGAAGTCGATTTGATCATATACTGGTAAGAAGTGTCCAGTGCGCAACCGTGGTGCCAGGCAAAGGTTCCCTCGTTTCAGGGCAAAAGACAGGTGGTCATGAGTGATGCGGTGACGCTGACCGGGGTCAGCAAATCCTTCCGCGAAAAACGGGCAGTGGACGAGTTGTCTCTGTCGGTGCCTCCCGCAAGCATCTACGGCTTTCTGGGCCCCAATGGAGCGGGGAAAACGACGACGATGCGGATGATCCTCGGCATCTTCGCCCCTGATACAGGCCAGGTGAACGTCCTCGGCGTCGATGATCCGACCCTGGTACGCGAACGTCTGGGTTATCTGCCCGAGGAGCGAGGCCTGTATCCGAAGATGAAGGTCGTCGATCAAGTGGCGTATTTCGGCACCCTGAAGGGGATGTCCAGTCGCACCGCCCGTGAGGCGGCGATGCGACGCCTGCACGAATATGGTCTCGGAGACAACACCGAACAGACCTGTGAGTCGCTGTCGAAGGGCATGGCTCAGAAGGCACAGATTCTGGCGACCTTGCTGCACGATCCGGAACTGATCGTTCTCGACGAGCCCTTCTCCGGCCTGGATCCGGTCAATCGAGATCTGATGCGCGATGTGATCCTCCAGTTACGGGCAGACGGTCGCAGTGTCATTTTCTCCACCCACATCATGGAGCAGGCTGAGCAGATCTGTGACCATGTTGTCCTGATCGATGGGGGGAGGAAAATCGTCGATGGACCCATCGATGAGGTTCGGGGAGCCGGTGGTGGCGCCGTCCACCTCGACTATGAGGGCAACCTGGAGCCCCTTCATCAGATGCAGGGTGTGGTGCACGTCAACGATACGGGGCGCCAGGCCGAGGTCGTTCTTGCCGACGGTGTCGATCCGCAGGGTGTCCTCAAGGAACTCGTCTCGGGCGGCGTGCGACTCCACACCTTCGATCTTCGGCCCCCATCCCTTCACGAGATCTTCGTCCGCAAGGTGGGTCGCAGCGTGGAGGAGGCAGCCTTTGCGTCTGAGGAAGAGTTGGCTGTTGGGCAGGTGGGTTCATCGGGAAGGGGTGCATCATGAACCGCACCTTCCTGGTGGCAAGGGAAGAGTTCTGGCAGACCGTCGGGACCAAGGCCTTCTGGATCGGGCTGGCAGCTTTTCCCGTCATCATCGCGCTGGCCATCGCCGTTCCCCTCTTTCTGGAGAAGGCGAAGGAAGCACGCCCCTACGTCGTCATCGATCACTCCGGCTTTCTTCTTAATGCCGTGGAACAGGCCGTCTACGGAGAGGATCTGACGCAGATCGGTCAACGAGGCCGAGAGTTCCGGCGCGAGGACAACGAGGGGTATGCGGCTCTGCCAGATCCCATCAGGGCGTACGTTGCGGCCTGGATGGGTTTGGACGAACCTGACCGGCCTCTGCTGGTCGAGGCGCTGGGGCGCCGCGCCTTTGGCGACGCGAGTGCTACCCCGTTCGAGTTCGTCGATTCTGGCGGTGTGGCCCTGTTTCAGTGGTGGGAAGAGGCGGACCCCGCCAAGGTCGACGAGCGGCATGACATCGAACTGGCCCGCCGCCACTACGAACGCCGTCCCGTGCCGGCCGATCTGGACACCATCGGATGGCTAAACGACCAGATTCACTCGGGCAAGCTGTTCGCCTATTTCGTCATCGGTCCTGATCCGGTGACCAGTGACGAGGGCTGCAGATACGTGTCCAACAATCTCACGGACCGAGGCCTGCGCAACTGGTTCAGCCGGCGCGCCGAGCGCATCGTACGAGAGCACCGCATGGAACGGAGCGGTGTCGCGCCTGACACGGCAGATTGGATTCAGGCATCACTCGCGTTTGAGGCTCGGAAGATCGACGAGCGCGGAGACGTAGAGGAGGTGAAGGACCGCGACAAGTTTCGTCAGTTCGTCCCCCTCATCTTTACATATCTGCTGTGGCTCGCCGTGTTCACCAGTTCTCAGATGCTGATCACGAGCACGATCGAAGAGAAGTCTGCCCGGATCATGGAGATCCTGGTCTCTTCTGTATCCCCAGAAGAGCTGATGCTTGGGAAGATCGCGGGCGTCGCCGGCGCCGGTTTGATCGTGGTTGGCTCGTGGGCGACGATCCTGTTTGGCGCGATCGCCATCATTCCCAAGGTGATGGGGGCCGACATCGATCTGGGCGGTGCCGCCGCCGATCCCCTGTTTCTGGCCAGTTTCGTCATGTATTTCCTGCTGGGCTATCTGTTCTACGCATCGCTCCTGGTCGGTGTGGGGTCGTTGTGCGGCACGTTGAAGGAGGCCCAGAACGTGATGTGGCCCGTGATGATCCCTCTGTTTACGGCCATCTTTTCGATGAAACACGTAGGCGAAGATCCCAATGGGCTTCTGGCACGGATCCTCTCGTTTGTGCCGCCCTTTACGCCTTTCATCATGATGAATCGAGCCGCCGGCCCCCCCGAATGGTGGGAGTTTGTTCTCACCGGTCTACTCCTGCTGGTGTCGATCTGGCTCGTGGTAAAGGGGGCGTCGCGACTCTTCCGGGTAGGCGTGCTCGCTGTGGGCGCACGCCCCGGACTCGGGGATATCGCCCGAATCCTGTTTACACCAGCTGACCTACCTGGTCAGAGCGTCTCTTCCCGAAAGTAACGGGGGCTAAAACAGTTCCAGCTGATCTGACTCGGTACTGCGCAGGACCGGTGTGATGCAGTCTTCGCTGTCCTCGCTCACACGATTGACCAGATCCGCCACAGGATGCACTTCGAGGTCACCGAGTCGATAGGGATGAAGCAGAGGCAGCAGATGGGCAGGATCCTGCACGTGGCGGTCCAGCCACACTTCGATCTCCGTCGCTGTCAGCATGGCCGGCATGCGATGGTGAACCGAGTCGACCATGTCGTTGGCAGCGGTGGTCACGATCGAGCAGGTGCGCAGCGTCGCTCCCTCAGGTGTGACCCACTGCTCGTGAAGTCCGGCGAAGGCCAATGGGCGGCCATGGGACTGGTGAAAATGCATCGGTACCGGTGGTTGGCCATGAGACCGGCGTTTCCACTCATAGTAGCCGCTGGCAGGGATCACACATCGCGAATGGGTGAGGGCGTGTTTAAACGCCGGCTTGCTCGCCAGCGTTTCGGCACGGGCATTGATCATGCGAGCACCCACCGACGGATCCCGCGCCCACGATGGAACCAAACCCCACTGCAGATTCTGTAAGACGCGACTCTCCTGTTGAACGACACTCGCAACAGGCTGGGTCGGCGCAATATTGTAGCGTGACTTCAGATCGAGGAGGGTCTGCTCGACGGCGAAAGCGGCGGCCACATCTTCGGTCACATGATGGAGGGTGAAGCGGCCGCACACGGGCGACTCTCCTGCAAGGTTTCCAGGTGAAACACGCGTCGCTTACGATAGGCCTGGCTGGACACCGCTGCCAGGGCAGGTCTTGACGGCATCGTGACGGTGGGCTCCCATTGAGGGGGAAGGAGACGACAGCGATGGCGATCGACCTGTATTCACAGCCTCACCGGCGCTACAATGCCCTCAGCGATGAGTGGGTGCAGGTGTCCCCACACCGCAACCAGCGCCCCTGGCAGGGGCATCTGGATTCGCCGGTAGCGGATGATCGTCCCGCGCACGATCCGGCCTGCTCTCTGTGTCCGGGCAACGAGCGCGCCGGTGGCCAGCGGAATCCTGACTTCGAGCAGGTCTTCGTCTTCGACAACGACTTTGCGGCATTGCTGGATGAGGGGCCCATCGAGGCGACTTCGGCAGCCGAATCTGACGAGTCGCCGCTGCTGCAATCGGCCCCCGTCCGGGGAGCGTGTCGTGTCATCTGTTTTTCACCGAGACATGATCTGACGCTGGCGCAGATGTCGACCAAGGACATTGGAGCCGTCATCGACCTATGGGGTGCGCAGGTCGAAGAACTGAGCCAGCTCTATCGCTGGGTACAGGTCTTTGAGAACAAAGGCGCCATCATGGGATGCTCGAACCCACACCCTCACGGACAGATCTGGGCCCTCGATGCGCTGCCAAATGAACCGGCTCGAGAAGACCGGACGCAGGCGGCCTACTACGACGAACACGGTTCGACCTTGCTGAGTGACTATGTCGAGTTGGAATGCGATCGGGCCGAGCGCATCGTCGAGGCCGACGAACACTGGGTGGCTCTGGTCCCGTTCTGGGCCGTGTGGCCCTTCGAGATTCTGCTGGCACCCCGTGTGCCCGTCGACCATCTCCATTCACTCGACGATGGTCAACGGCAGTCCCTCGCACACGTGATGCAGCGTTTGCTCCGTCGCTATGATGCGCTGTTTGCGACGTCCTTCCCCTACTCCATGGGGTGGCACGGAGCCCCCTCGGCACAGCCGCGTGATCATTGGCACCTTCACGCACATTTCTATCCGCCGCTGCTGCGCTCGGCGTCGGTGAGGAAGTTCATGGTGGGCTACGAGCTGCTGGCTGAGGCACAGCGCGATCTGACGCCGGAGCAGGCGGCGGCGCGTTTGCGTGAACTACCCGTACCGGGAGAAAACCCGTGACGTTGAGCTTGCAGGACCAGGCGACCCAGGCTTTTACCGATGCCTTTGGCCGCCCGCCCGATGCACTCGTGCGGGCGCCAGGTCGCGTCAACTTGATCGGTGAGCACACCGACTACAATGATGGTTTTGTCCTGCCGCTGGCCATCGATCGCGCCGTCTGGATCGCCATCGGTGCCCGATCGGATGAGATGATTCGAATCCACTCTCTTGATTTTGAACAGACCGAGCAGTTCGATGTCGACAGCGTCCGGCAATTGCCGACGGCGCCGGCCACAGCCTGGATCGACTATGTCCGTGGCACAGTCTGGTCCCTGCTGCAGGAGGGGTTGTCGGTCACCGGATGGGATGGAGCCATGGTCGGCGATGTTCCCATCGGGGCAGGTCTCTCCTCTTCCGCCGCCGTGGAACTGGCCGTCGCTCGTGCGTGTGCCACCATCGGCGATCTTCCCTGGGACCCTGCTCGGATGGCTGTGTGCAGTCAGCGGGCGGAGAATCGCTGGGTCGGTGTCAACTGCGGAATCATGGATCAGATGATCAGCGCCGCCGGTGCCGAAGGGCGCGCGCTGCTGCTCGACTGTCGAACCCTCGAGACCGACCTGGTACCACTGCCCGATTCGACAAACATCGTCATTCTCGACACGGGAAGCACGACGCGGTCTCGTCGACTCCGCCTACAATGAGCGACGCAGCCAGTGCGAAGCTGCTGCGGCTCACTTCGACGTGACGGCCCTGCGCGATGTCACGCTGGCAACGTTTCAGGCGCGCGGCGAACTCGACGAGACGACACGCAGACGGGCGCGCCACGTCATCTCCGAAAACGAACACACCACCGCGGCGGCGGCGGCCATGCGGGAAGGGGACAAAGCGTTGCTCGGATCGCTCATGGATGCAAGTCACCTTAGTCTGAAAGAGGATTTCGAGGTGTCCTCCGAAGCTCTCGATGTGATGGTCGAATGTGCGCGTCCGGTCGCCGGCTGCCTTGGTGCACGAATGACGGGAGCTGTTTTTGGTGGCTGCACCGTCGCCCTCGTGGAGGCCACACAGACGCAGGGCTTCTGTGCAGAAGTGGGCGCTGCCTATCAGACTCGAAGTGGGCACGAGCCCCAACTGTACGTCTGCAGAGCCACGGACGGCGCCGCCGTGGTCGGGTAAGGATGGACGAAATCGACGCGATCCCTCTTCGCCCGGCAAAGGAGGAACCGGTACCCGACGATCTGGACTTGCGGCGGGCGCTGTGTGATCACCTCGCTCAGTTCGTGTCGCCCGATCGCCTCCAACGTATCGAGCAGGTCCTGGCGCAACGTACACGGTGGGTGACGGTTGCCCTTGAAGAGGTCTATCAGACACACAATGCCAGTGCCATCCTGCGTTCGTGCGACTGCTTCGGCGTGCAGGATGTGCATATCGTCGACGAACGAAACCAATACACCATCCACAACACGATCGCCCTCGGCTCGGCGCAGTGGCTGGACCTCTATCGTCACGAGGGGCCCAACAGTGAGGCGGCGATCCGGCGATGTTGCGACGGCCTGAGAGGCCGCGGGTATCGCCTGTTGGCAACAACCCCCGATCCTGGAGCCACCGAGCTCGATGAGGTCGATGTGGCGGCGGGACCGATCGCCCTCCTCTTCGGTACTGAACTGGAGGGCCTCACGTCGCAGGCGATGGAACAAGTGGACGAAGCGATCCGAATTCCCATGGTCGGATTCACGCAGAGTCTGAATGTGTCAGTCAGTGCCGCCCTGATCCTGCGTCAATTGACCGCCTCGTTGCGCGCTCGATCTGACGTCGATGGTTCTTTGAGCGAGGTGGAGCAGACGCAGATCCGACTGCGCTGGCTGCGGCGCAGCATGCACCACGGGGAAGCCCTCATCCGTCGTTTCCTCGGTGAACGAAGTACTTCAGGCAGCGCGCTGCCCGACGAGAATTCTCACGGCCAGAGGATTGTCCCTGACCTGCACAATCACGACGACACTAACGATGACGCCACCGACGATGAGGTCTCTGGCGAGATCGGGACAGACGAGCATGAAGATTGAACGCATAGAGTGGTGGGAGGTGAATCAGTTCGTACACCAGGAGATGGTGAACAGTGCTGAGTATCACGATGCCCACGAACGGTGGGATCTGGTCCCAAAGTTCCTGATTCGCCTGCACACGGGGGACGGGACCTACGGCGTGGGGGAGACCTCACGCGGTGCCCAAAGAGAAGACGTGGAGACGGCAGCCCGACAACTGATCGGGCAGAATCCTCTGCAGATTCCGTTGCGCAAGCTGCCCCTGAAGGATGGGGCTGCCACCGTCTACAAGGCCTACGAGACGGCGTTTCTCGACCTGGTGGGTCGTTTGCGAGAGATGAGGGTGTGTGATCTGCTCGGTGGTGCCTGTCGCGATCACGTCATCGGCAGCTATTGGGCAGGTTTGCAGAATCCGACGCATTCTCTCGACGCTGCACAAGCGGCTCGGGATGGTGGCTACAGCTGTCTGAAGATCAAGATCACACAGGGGATGGAGGTCATTGAGCGCCTCGAGAGAATGCGCAAGGTGGCTCCCGATCTTCGCTTCATCGTCGATGCGATGCAGCGATACGACAGTCTCGACGAGATGCGAGCTCTCACGCGCCAGATGGAGGATCTCAACGTTGTCTGTCTCGAGGATCCTCTACCCAAGGATCGATACGACTGGTATCGCGTCCTTCGAGAGGGCACCGACATCCCCATCGCCCTGCATCTGGGGTCGACGAAATCCATCATCGACGCACTGCAGGCCGAAGCGGCAGACATCTTCAATTGCAGCCCCCCTTCCAGCGTCGAGTTTGTGCGCATGGTCGACGTCGCCGGTGCGGCAGGCAAGTCCTGCTGGCATGGATCGGCGGTTGATCTCGGAATCCTGGATCTGGCCTACATCCATGCCTGTGCCGTGCCCGATGCAGCGACCATCCCTCACGATATCCTGTCAACGCCTCTCCACGTGGACGACTTCGTCGTACAGATGCCCGGGCGTGAGGGAGAACGAATTCAGGTTCCCACCGGTCCCGGATTAGGAGGCGAACTCGATATGGATGCCGTCGCTGAATACCTGATCTCTTCGGGCGAGGTGACGGCCTGATCCTCCCGACTCGTGATGGCCGATTCCGCCATTGGCTGGCGACTCACACCACTGGGCGATCGGTTCGGCTCCGGGTCAGCTTTCCTAAAGTCATCTGTGACAAAGGGGTTGCCTCTGGTTAGGTCGCAACGGTACGGCCGTTGTTATCACAAGCCCTAAGACGAGGGCTTGTGTTGCCCCCTCACCAAGATCACCCAGAGAGGACGGACCCCGTCATGAATCGCGGCTATGATCAGGAAACGATCGAACGAGTTGCACGGATGTATCGGAGCAATGGAGATGCGTCGAAGGCACTCGGCATCACGCTGCGCAGCTTCAGCCGGCTGTGCACGAAGTATGGAATCGAGACGCCCTACGCCAAACGCTGCCGACAACTGCACAGCTGCCGAAATTGAATTACTCGATGATCCTCCATCGAGACGCCCAACCTTCACCATGATTCGACGCTGAGACGGCCTCGTCTCAATCCCGTGCAGAATCCCCTTGGGGTCCACCCTGGTCGAGCACTGGCACCGAGTTTGTTAGGGAGACACCTCGTAACCCGAGGAGGATCCCATGGACCTGCCACGAACCGATCAGATGCGCCGCGAGATGTCGGAGATGGGCAATCTTTATCTGCTCGTCATCATGCTCGTACTGATCGGCGCAATCCTCGTCCAATTCGCTCCACGCGCCGAGGTGGCGACGCCGATCGCGGCTCCTGCCATCGAAATTGGCCCCTTCTGATTCTGCCTCACATCTGATCGGCACGAATGGTGATCGGCACAAATGGCCCGCAGCAGCCGCTGCGGGCCATTCGTCGTTCTGTGTCCCGACAGGTTTCTGTCGCCGAGATATCTGCGTCGTCTGACTCTATGGCGGGTCGCCGAACTTGGCGGGTCACCGAAATGGCGCTGTCCGCCATCCAAGTGGCGGGAGCGGCGATATTCGGTCAAATCCTGATCTCGAAGAAAAATCTATAAATAAAGTATATACAACATGTTAAGAGACTCTGTCTGTGGCTGGCACGAGGCTTGCTAAGAGGTCTCGTGTCAGAATCGTCTGAGCAAGTCGAACACGGGAGAAACATGATGATCAAAACTCTGGACCGCATCAGCCACATCCTCCGCTCGAATGTCAACGAGGTCCTCGACCGTCTCGAAGACCCTGAAAAGATGGTGCGCCAGATGGTGCGTGACATGGAAGCGGCCGTCGACAGAGCCGTGGGGGCCGTGAGCACGGCCGTCGCCGATCAGCGTCGCCTGGCCAAAGAAAAGGCGGCCACGCGGGAGCGGATCGAGAACATGCACGCGAAAGCCACTCGTGCTCTCGAACGGGGCGACGAAGCTCTGGCCCGGCAAGCGCTGGCACGCAAGGTCGTTCTCGAGGAAACGCTGGCCGGCATCGAACCTGCCCTCAATCAGGGGCAGCAGACCGTGGAAGATCTGCGAGCAAAGCTGAGCATGCTTCGAGATGATCTTCGCGATGCGCAGAATCGTCAGGGAGCGCTGATCGCTCGTCTCCGCAACGCCCGCCGCGCCGACGAACAGCATGCGGATGTGATTGGGGAGCATGACCCTGTCAAGGATGTGCAGAATCTGGAGCGCCGCCTGCAGGAGAAGCGCAGCGAGTTTGATCGTCTCCGCCAGCGGCTGGACCTGGCCGACGAAACCGACGCAGCGACGCAAGAGGTTCGCCGCGATATCTTCGGTGACGGCGGTCTAGGCCACGCATTTGAGCAACTTGCCATTCGCAAGCGCGTCGACGCCGAGTTGGCGGCACTGCGTGGGGAGAAGCCGGAGGAGGCGACACCGGAAGCGCCAAAGACGGAGAAGACCGATGCAAACTGACGTGTCGCCAAAATCGCGCCTGGCTGCAGGCCTGTTGTGTTTCTTCTTTGGATGGTTGGGAGTGCATCGCTTCTACGTCGGGAAGGTGGGAACGGCGATCCTCATGGTGCTTACCATCGGTGGTTTTGGCGTGTGGGCGACCATCGATCTGATCTTCATCATCGTCGGTGCCTTCCGCGACGCAGAAGGACGACTGCTGCGTCGATGGGAAGAACCGGATGCCGCCCCGGCCCGTGTAGGGGAACTGCAGGGCCGGATGGACCGGATCGACCGGCAACTTACCGATCTCCAGGGCGTCCTCCTGGACATGAGCGACCGAGTCGATGAGCGCGTCACCTACCCCGCATAGGGGATATCACCTTGAATGTCCCTGGCACTTCGTATACTACCGCAACACCTCTCGCAGAGGCCTGATCATGTCCCGTCTTCGCGATAGAACAGCTGCCCTATCCTGGCGGCCCTGGCGGCCATCTGCCACCCTCGCCGAACACCTCCCGCCGGTTGATGATAGGCCTGGCGATGATGGACTTTCCTTCGACGATGTCCTCGCAGGACGGACCCACAGCCCTGATCTGGGTCGTCGGCTCAGTTTCCTGGTGATCCGGTGGGTGGGGTGCTGTGTGGGTGGAGTCCTTGCACTACTGGTGGCCGTGCGTGCGCAGCTGGCTATCCTCGATGTTCAGACGGTCTCGGGTGATCTGACGGCAGACTGGCTCGCTGTGGCGGGTGGTCTGGCCGCGGGTGGGTTGGTGCTGTTTGCCTCGCTCAGACTTGTGCTACGGTTTGGCTCTGTGCGACGTGCTGGCTCGCTGCTTGTTGGGTTGCCACTTGTGATGGTCCTGATGGGGAGTCTGGCCACGACCCATTTTCCACCGAGCAACTTCAAGAGTGACGAGGTCCGTGCAGAATGGACCCATCTGCACCCGACCCTCCGCCACGCTCTGTGGGTCGCGCGTCTCGGCGACCCAACTCTCGTGCTGACCGATCTTCGACGTGGCCCGCACGACTATCGTCTCATGGGACTGCGGTTGCCCTTTACCTCCCGGCACTATCCACAATCCGACGGATATGCCCACGCCGTCGATCTGCGCGTCCACGACGCGGGAGATCTGCAGAACTGGGCCCGTCAGGGTCTGTTTCTTCTGATGGGGCTACGCGCCGAGCGTCATGTGGGCACGGCGGATCATCTGCACATCTCTTTGCCGGTGAAGGACCCTTCCGCCATCTGATCGAGAAGGGCGGTTCCGTGCCCTGATCACGGAGTGTTGCTGTCGAGTGCCCCCGCCGCAGCGCCGCCGGGCCGGGCTTGCCAAATCAGCCATTCCATGCCGTTGTTGAGTCCGAGTTTCCTCAACCGAAAGCATGGATATGAAATGCAGGATGGCCCTCGCTATGGGCCTGATGCTCTGCACCGTCTCCGACTCCACGGCGCAGATCGTCCACATATGGGACCTGGCGCAGACCGATCGACCAGGTCAATTCACCATCTACAATCCCGATCCGCAGGACGCCCAGTTCGGCACGCCCGTTCGCTCGGGCGATCTGAATGGCGATGGCCTCGATGATTTGGTGGTGTCCGCCATGGCCGGTGATGGCCCCGCCTCCGACCTCAGAGCCAATGCGGGCGAGGTGGCCGTCTATTTCAGTCAGGGCGTGATCGCAGGCACCGCTGATCTGCGCGAGCCCATGGACAATGTGGTCACCGTCTATGGGGAAGCATCGATGGACATCTTTGGGATCAAGACGGAGGTCGACGACGTTGACGCAGATGGCCGTCAGGACCTACTGGTCGGTGCCTTCTACGCCGACGGGCCTTCCGGACTCGACGCAGGAAAACTCTATGTCATCTCCGGTCATCTATTGTCGGCCCTGCTCGAGACCGGGGAGGATCTTGACCTGGCTGATCTGCCCATCGACGGCGTCACCGTCGTCCACGGCCCACAGGCTCGTTCCCGGCTGGGTGTGTGGATGGCCACCGGCGATGTCGATGGTGACGGGGTCTAGGACATCGTCGTCGGTGCTGACCAGGCCGGGAATGTCACCAGCTCTGATAGCGAAGCGGGGCAGACGTGGATCCTGTATGGACCCCAGCGTTTTGGCGAGGTCATCGACCTGGCGGATCCTCCGGCAGAGGCGAGTGTCATCTACGGCGCTGACTTCCTCGATCACACCGGCTCCACCGTCGCCTGCGCTGATGTGGATGGCGACGGGTATGCCGACGCCGTCGTTGGCACCGGTGCCTACGGTACCCTGCGCAATGCATACGATGCGACGGGAGGCGCCGGGGACGGCCCCGACAATCTGCGTCCCCAGGCGGGGGAGATGTATGTCGTGTTCGGCAACGCCACCCGAGGCAGACGGGTCGATCTGAAGGCGTCCGTCGCTGGGACCGGCGAACAGGTCATGGTCATGTATGGCGCCGATGGCGGCGGCAATTCTCCCGACCGGTTGGGGGAGGAGATCGTCACGGCCGACATCGACGGTGATGGGATGGGTGACCTGCTCGTCGGCGCCTATCGGGCCGATGGCCCCGACAATTCACGTCGCGATGCAGGAGACACGTATGTCGTGTTTGGTTCGCCCTCGCTCCGAGGTCGTGTGATCGACATGGCCGATCCGCCCACGGATGTGATCATCATCTATGGCGCCATGGAAGGGGCGATCTCGGGCGATTCCATCTCTGCCGGGGATATCCAGGGGGACGGCTTCGACGATCTGTTTATCGGCGTTCCGGGCGACGCGGGCCCCCTGGGGCGCCGCAATGCCGGCGGCATCGTCGTGATTTCGGGGGGACCCAACTTGCCACGAGTCATCGATCTGGCGGATCCGTCCGTACCGATTGTGTGGATCGAAGCACCTGACGTGAACGACTATTCCGGCTACTGGGCGACGGCGGGTGATATGGATGGGGACGGGCACGTGGATGTGATGCCCAATGGCATGGCGGGTGATGGTCCCTTCAACGTGCGCAACAACGCGGGCGAGCTGCATGTGATCAGCGGCGCTGAGTTGACCGGTTATCTCGCGCCCCGGCCTACAGCCATCCTAGAAGACGGACAATCTGCTGTCCCCTCTCAGATTTCACTGACGGCGAATCATCCCAATCCCTTCAATTCGACGACCATCATCCCCTTCAGCCTTGTCGCCGACGGGGTCATCGATCTGTCGGTCTACGATCTGGTCGGCCGACACGTGCAACGACTGCGTTCTGCCTGGACGAAGGCTGGTCAGCATCATGTCCGTTGGGATGGGAGGGCCACAGACGGTTCGTCGGTGGCGTCGGGGCCGTATCTGGTACGCCTCGAGATGGCCGGCACGATCCTGACCCACAAGATGCTGCTGCTCAAGTGAGACGACCCTGGAGACGTTGAACCTGATGGAGGCAACAACACTTTGAATTTTATCTGGATCGACTGGGTCACGGTCATCGCCTTCCTGGCGATCACGACCGGTGTGGCCCTCGGTACTCGCCGCTTGATCAGCGACTACGACTCGTTCTTACTCGCTGGACGCTCGCTCAAGCTCTACTTGGCCATGGCGACCATGGGGGCCACCGAACTCGGTCTGGTGACGCTGATGTACTTCAGCGAACAGGGCTTCCGGAGTGGGTTTTCCGCCTTCGCCATCGGCGTGATCGCCCTCATCGGCTTCAGTTTCGTCGGCAAGACAGGTTTCATCATCAAGGGACTGCGCGACCTGCAGGTCCACACGATCGCCGAGTTCTTTGGATTGCGCTACAACCGCTCCTCCCAGGTTATCGCCGCCATCATCACCTTTGCGGCAGGCCTGATGAACATGGGTCTGTTCCTGGTCCTGGGGGCCAAGTTCCTCCTCTACATGGTCGGCCTGCCCGCAGACATGCTGCCTTACCTGATGGTGGGACTCCTGCTGCTGGTGCTCGCCTACACCGTCGTGGGGGGCATGGTGTCGGTGGTCCTGACGGACTACCTGCAGTTTCTCATTCTCTTCAGCAGCGTCGTCTTCACGACGTATTTCGCCATCACCCACGTGGGCTACGACACCGTCCTCGACACGGTGCAGCGGGAGTATGGCGCCGGAGGATTCGATCCCTTCGTCAGCGAGGATCTGGGCTGGCTGTTCATCATCTGGCTCGTCTTCGGGATTCCCTTCTCCGGCATGTGGCCACCGGCCCTGTCGCGTGCTTTGTCGACGGTGGACGGAGACACGTCGAAGAAACTCTACAGCTTCGTCGGTCTTTCCTTCCTGGGGCGGGCGCTCATGCCCATGATGTGGGGGATCTGTGCGTTCACCTACTTCGCCGGCGATACCTCGATCGATCTGCCGATGCTCGATGGTGCGCCCGATACGGCGGCGGCGATGCCCGTCTACCTGTCACAGATTCTGCCCGCCGGCGTTCGAGGTTTGATGGCGGCCGCGGCGCTGGCGGCGATGATGTCGACCTTCGACTCGTATCTGTTGTGCTGGAGTTCGATTCTCATCAATGACATCGTTTTGCCTCTGCGACCGGGACTCAACGATCGACAGAAGATTAAACTCACTCGTTTCGCCGTTGTGGGTTGCGGGTTGTTCGTCCTGGGATGGGGTTATCTGTATTCGCCGCCAGAGACCTTCTTCCGCTTCATGGCCATTACGGGGACCATGTATTCAGCCAGCGTGTTGCTTACGACAGCGGCCGGTCTGTATTGGAAGAAGGCCAACACACCGGGCACCCTCGCTTCTCTCGTCGTGGCTGGCGCCCTTCCGTTGACCACCATCTTCCTCGATGGGGCTCATATCCTACCTGTCGAGTATGAGTGGATGGTGCAGGACAAAGTCGTCGGTATCGCCACCTTCGTTGCCAGCTTCGCCTGCATCGTCATCGTATCCCTGCTGACCCAATCCTCTCATCCGCCCAAAGCGCTGGTGAGGCGTGGAGAATCCTCATGACCGGCCTGCAGACCTTCTGGACCTGGATCTTCGGCCTCTCCGTGGTTCTGTTTTTTCTGGTGGAGGTCGTCGTCGTCTTTGGAGGTGCCCGAGATATTGGCGACATGCTGCGCTCATTGCTCAAACACGCCGAGCAGGAGAAAGGCAAAGCGGATTCAGATCGATGAACCCGGAATTCAAGCATCATGTGATCGACTCCGGCCTCGGGGGCGATGGGTACGCACAGACGGCCCTGGCCGATCTGGATGGATGCGGTCGTCCTGAATACATCGTGGGGCGACGGGAGGGAGACCTCTACGTCTACAAGTATCGCGCCCCCGATCACTGGACCTGTTTTCTGCTGGGCGCCGATTCGCCCTCTGATGTTGGGGCGGCGATCGTCGATGTCGATGGGGATGGTCGTTTAGACGTCGTCACCGGTGGGGCCTGGTATCGAAACAGTGGAGACTTCTCCGTTCCCTTCGAGCGATTCGTCTTCGATGCCGATCTGACGGGTGTCCACGACGTCGCCGTGGGAGATCTCGACGGGGATGGGAAGCCTGAGGTGGTCACCATGTCGGATCGCAGCGATGTGCGCTGGTACCGCATCGGCGACGATCCCACACAGCCCTGGCCGGCGCCGACTCGCATCGGTGATCCTGTACACGCTGGCATCGGACTCGGAGATCTCGATGGCGATGGCCATCTCGACGTGGTGCGGACCAATGTCTGGTTTCGCAATATGAATGGCGACGGCTCCGAATGGGAGGAAGTTCCCATCGGTCCCAGCACACCGCCGCCTGCGGATTTTCAGCCACCCTTTGCATACGACGCCACCAAGGCCGTCGTCTGCGATATGAATCAGAATGGCCGCGCCGACATCGTTTTCACAGATGCAGAAATTCCCGGTGGGAAGATCTGGTGGATGGAAAATGCCGACGGAGAGGGCCGCACATGGATCCGTCACGATCTACCCCAGTCCGACGGGCCCCGACGTGGAGCGTATCACTCGCTGCAGGTGGTGGATGCCGATGGCGATGGAGATCTCGACATCTTTTCAGCAGAGATGGAAGCCGTCCGTGGCGATGCCGAGCCGCGCTGGTATCTGTGGGAGAACGTGGATGGCAAAGGCACTCAGTGGCAGGAGCACGTGATCCTCGACGCGAATCTGGGTGGGCATGAAATCGTCGTGGGCGATGTGACGGGCAACGGTACACTCGACATCCTGGGCAAACCCTGGAGGCCGGCCGAGGGCAACGCCGTAGATGGGAAGATGTTCGTCGTGTTTCTGGAAGGACTCGCCGCGACGTAGCTCCTATTGTCCGTCCACGGCAGGACAGGGCTTGCTGATGTGGTACAGCAGGGGATTGATCTCGTCATTCTCCAGCACATCGCCTTGCTTCAGCGTGCCCAGGTATTCAGGCGGCAGCACGTTGGCCTGGCCATTGAACACTTCGCCGTCGGGCATGTAGGCACAGGTCATGGCGCGCCGCAGGCCGGGGGTCATGTTGGCGCCGGCGCCGTGAGCGGTGAGCCCATTGTGGAAGGAGCAGGTGCCAGCACGCATGGGGGCACCGACGCTGGCCCGCGTCGCCCATTGTGGATAGAGTTCGAACAGTTCGCCCATGTTCTGGCCGATGGGGGAATTCTCCCAGTTCGCCTCCCGGTGCGACCCCGGGATGAAGTAAAGGCTACCATTGTCCGGTGTCGCATCGTCGAGGGCGACCCAGATGCTGATGGCGTGGCGCGAACTGAAGGACCAGTAGGGGTTGTCCAGATGCCAACCGGTCGGATTCGCCCAGGGCTGCTTGATCAGTGCCTGGTCATGCCAGATCCGGATGCCGTCAACACCCTCCAACGTGGCTGCCATCTGTCCCAGTCGGCGATCGAGCATGAGTACCCGGACGCCATCGTGATCCATCCATAGATTGAGTCGTTGTGTGAAGACCTTGTCATAAAAACTGTCGCCTTCACGGCTGTCTCCGTGAGCCAGCTTTCTGTCCTGTCGCTTGGCGACGGCGTCATCGACGGCAGTTCGCCACGTGTTGAGTTCATCGGCATCGAGTAACTCGTCGACGATGACGAACCCTTCCGTGCGATAGTGGTCGATGTGGTCGACGGTCAGTTCAGTGCGCATAGTTCCAGTTCCTAACAGGAGACGAAGATGATGAAGCGCCTTGCCAAGCCGGAAGGAAGATACAACCTCGTCGTTGAGGATGCGCCGATTCCGGAACCCGCGGCGGGTGAAGTTCGGTTGAAGGCCGTCCGCTCCTTGATCAGTCGTGGTTCAGAGATGGGTGCCCGCTACACACGCGACCACGCCGTATCCCCCGAAGTCATGGGGTATTGCATGGCGGGCACCATCGATGCAGTGGGTGAGGGGGTTGGACACTTCGAAGTCGGCGATCGGGTCGTGGCTCTGTCTCCCCACGCCGAGTATAGCGTGCGTCGCGCCAACGCTGACAGCCCCGCAGATATGTCGTGGGTTGTGGCCCTGCCCGATGACGTCAGCTGGGATGCGGCGCCTTACTATCCCCTGGCATCGGGTTCGGTGACCTGGGTCGATATCGAAGAGATCGGCCCCGATGATACGGTCGTGATCCTGGGGCAGGGACTGGTGGGATCTCTCATGCTGCAGGTGATGAAGGCTCGGGGGAATGGCTACATCGTGGCTGTGGATGCCCTCGATGGTCGTTGTCAGATGGCGGCTGATCTCGGCGCCGACCGTGTCATCAATGCGGCTGAGGAAGACCCCGTTGCGGCGGTGCGAAAACTGACCAATGGGTCCGGAGCCCATCTCGTCGTCTACGCCGTCGGCGGGCCCGCGGGTCCGCGTGCCTTCGAGCAGGGACTGGACATGCTCGGCGTGGACGGCACACTCCATCTGGTCGGCCTGTATGAAGACGAACCCTTGTCCCTCCCTTCCAGCAAGATCCAACGGCGTCGCGTTCTGGGGGGGTACTACGGGCAACGCATCGGCCTGTCCTCCTATCGGCGCGCCATGCAACTGCTGGCCTCGGGGCAGGTGAATGCAGAGCGCATGACGACGCATCGCTTCGACTACACAGAATCAGCCGCCGCCTTTGACCTGTTGTGGAATCATCCCGGAGATGCCCTCGGGGTGCTGCTCGAGTGGGATCGCTGACCCGCTTCAGCTAACCGTCCTCTGGTGAATCCTGTCCGAGTCCGGCCACCGAGTGCAGGGCCAGGGCTGTGATCACCACAAGGCCGCCGGCAATGGCATACAGACCCGGATTCTCCCCAAGGGCCAGCCATACCCACAGAGGCCCGAGGAACGTCTCCAGGGCGCCGATGAGACTGACTTCGTGAGCAGGCAGGTATCTAGGACCGATGGTGATCAGGGAAAAGGATAGAGGAATAACAACGATGCAGAGCAGCGCCAGGTAGGGGGCTCCCTCTGGCGGTACCATCCACGGCTGTGCCAGCGGCCAGGCGATGAGGGTGGCGACGATGCCACTGAGGCAGATACAGGGCGTCATGTCCAGGTCGCCGGCGGCACGCACCGTCGTCAGATAGGCGGCCATACACGTAGATGCCCCGGCAGCGTAGAGGTCGCCCCAGCGGGGTCCCTCAATTCCGCCGCCGACAGCCAGGCCGACACCTGCCAACGTCGCCCCGATGGCGGCCCACGTACGCAGCGGGATGTGCTCCCCCAGGAAGATTCGCGACAACAGCGCCGCGATCAGTGGGCAGGCGCCGATGAGGATCAGCACATTGGCGACGCTCGTATGCTGCACGCCGGCGACAAACAGGATCGTTCCCAGGCCGGACAGGACCGAAGCGGCGAGCCCCCTCACCCCCAGGGACCGAAAGACCGTCAGCGTGGCAGCTCGATGGCGCACCAGCTGCACCGCTAGCAGCACCGTCGTGAGTCCAAGGCCGCGCCAGAAACTCAGCGTCCACACGTCCGTCAACGAGATCCTGATCAGTAGACTGTCAGGGCTGATGAGGATGACGCCTGCCGTCGTCACAGCCAGACCGGTCAGATGATCTCGTCGATTCATCTTGCCATGTTGCCCGCTTGCGCCCGCCTCGTCAAGTGCCGACGGTATGGCCATGGCTGAGATGACGTACCACCGATTTGGACGAACCGATCTGCAGTTGTCCCGAGTAGGGCTCGGTGCTGGCGGTCCCTCCCGACTCGGCACCTCCCAGGGCGCCGACGAGGCCTCCGTCGAGGCGCTGATTGGCCGTGCCCGAGATCTGGGCATCAATCACATCGATACGGCCCGGGCGTATGGAACCGAAGCCGCCATCGGCCGCGCCTTGAAGCGGCTCGACGCGCCCCACATGATGGTGGCTACGAAGGTTCACTGGTTCGACGGCAACGAACCGGACGATACGTCTGGGGGCGATCGCGATCCGTTGGATCTGGTGCGTGAGGTAGAGGCGAGTCTGGCCGACCTGGGCCGCGACCACATCGAAATCTTCCAGTTCCACGCTGTGCTGCCCGATCAACTGAGCTATGTTGTGGATCGGCTCCTGCCGGTGGCACACAGACTCCAACAGCAGGGGAAGATCGGCCACATTGGGATCACGGAGGACCCCAGTGTCGACCATCGCCAGCAGATGGCGCAAGCCGCTGTGAAGTCAGGACATTTCGACACACTCATGGTCCAATACAGCATCCTCGACCAGGTGGCGGACGGCGACACGTTTGCCGCCACTCAACAGCATGATGTGGGCGTGTTCTGCATGTCCGCCGCACGAGCGGCCTTCACCGACACCGAATCATTGCACGTGGCTCTGCAACGCTTCGGGGACAGCGAGCCGGCCCTGCTCGAGAAACTCATCGACGGCGGGACGGTGGCGGATTTCGCTTTCCGGTTTGCCGCTGCCCAGAGCGCGATCGATGTCGTGCTCGTCGGCACGGGGCGCCAGCAGCACCTGCGCGCCAGCACGGCGGCGATTCTGAGCTCGCCGCTTCCGTCGGATCAACTTTCATGGCTTCGCCAGCGTTACGGCAAAGCGGATGGCCACACCCTATGGCTGGAATGGAAATGACGACACCCGAGGAGAATCTCTGTAATGGATGACCGATTGCGCGCTTACGCGGATCTGGCACTGAGCGTGGGGCTCAATCTGCAAGCGGGGCAGCGACTGTTCCTGTCGGCACCGATCGTGGCGGCTGATCTGGTGCGAGTCGTGGCTGCCGCCGCCTACGAGCGCGGCGCCATTCTCGTCGAGGTGAACTGGATGGATGACGAGTTGACGCTGGCTCGTTTTCGTCACGCACCGCGCGATTCCTTTGAGGAGTTTCCCACGTGGCGCACCGAGGCCATGTTGGCCGCTGCCAAGCGCGGGGATGCCTTTCTCAGCCTGCGGGGAACTGATCCGGCACTGCTGAAGGATGAAGATCCGGCCCTGGTGACGACGGTGCAGCGCACCCAGGCCAAACACACACGCGAGTATCTCAGCTACATCACCGGTCACAAGGTGAACTGGTGCGTNCTCTCGGTGCCAATCGATTCGTGGGCGCGGCGAATNTTTCCTGANNTTGATGATNCTGTGCAGGAGCTGTGGCAAGCCATNGGGCGTGCGTGCAGACTCGATGCGCCAGATACGGTGGCCGCCTGGCACGAACACCTCCAAGGGCTGGCCTCGCGTGCTGCCCGTCTGACGACCAACGCCTATCACGGCCTGAATTTTGTAGGCCCCGGAACCGATCTGCACGTAGGTCTGGTCGACGGACATCGCTGGATCGGTGGTCAGTCGGCCACCGAATCGGGTGTCACCTTTACACCAAATGTGCCGACGGAGGAAGTCTTCACCACGCCCCATCGTGATCGGGTGGACGGCGTTGTCACCGCGTCGAAACCTCTCAACTATGGGGGCAATCTGATCGAAGATTTCAGTGTGCGATTTGAGGCGGGTCGTGTCGTCGAGATCAAGGCGGCGGCGGGACAGGATGTACTGCAGGGTCTCATCGACACCGACGAAGGTGCTTCAAGACTGGGCGAGGTCGCCCTTGTACCGGCTTCCTCGCCGATCGCGCAGACGGGGACCCTGTTTTACAACACCTTGTTCGATGAAAACGCAGCCAGCCACATCGCTCTGGGCAAGGCGTACGACGAATGTGTCACGGACGCGGACAAGATGAACGAGGAACAGCTATTGGCGCACGGCGTCAATGACAGCCTGACGCACGTCGATTTCATGATCGGTGGAGATCGGGTTGATGTGTTCGGCCAACAGGCCGACGGGACGCAGGTGCCCTTGATGGAACAGGGCGAGTGGGCGCAGGCCATGGACGAGTAGGGCGCACCAGATACGTCGGGCTGGTCCGTGCCGGAGGGTGAAGCCTTTGGCCTCGGACTCCAGCATGTCGGCGGTTCTACGTCAGCCGAACGTCAGTGTCTGGAAGAATTGGGGTGCGTGGAAGCTGGCATTCTCCAGTTCGATCGGTGCCCACGTCCCCCAGTGCGGGTGCGAAGAGGCGGCAGCGCACTTGTAGAGATTCCCTTTCCATTCGACACCCGGCTCCGGCCGGGGCAGATCGACGAAATACCGGCCGAACAATTCGAAGGGCGCATGTAACTCGACCAGCCAGGTCGTGGGTGTGGTGATCTCCGGGTCGACGCGCGGCGGCATGGTGTGCGCGATTCGCACGAGTGCCCCATCTGCGGCGGCCAGCATCGGGCTCGGGCGACCCCAAGCGCGCTCCGTCGTGGAAGAACACCGTCGCAGCAGCAGAACCCCTCCACAGTTGAGTTCGAAATTGAAGTAGGCGTCCGTCTGCCCCATGGCATACGGGGAAACAAAGAACTCGACACAGCTGTCAGAGCTGACCGGATCTCCAAAGGATTCGGCCACGGCTCGAACCCAGCAGTCCTCGACGCGGAAGATGGCGCCAAGAAACCCATCATCGTAGGCGATGCGCACCTGGGTTCGCGGATGATGGCCAGAGTCCTCCCAGCGATATTCGGCGATGTCGAGGGTTTCGATACCCGCCCACTGCGGGCCGTCCCAGTCGGTATTCGGGTGACCGAGGGGCAAGGGGGCTCGGGCAATGGTGTATTGCATAGTGCTCCTTTAAGTGAACCGCAACGGTTGGTAGAAGTCCGGCTGGTGGAAACTCGGTCGTGGTGTGTCGACTGGCGACCAGGAGCCCCAGTGAGGATGAGAGGTCCGATCACCACATTTGTAGAAGTTTCCCCGCCAGATCAGTCCCGGTTCGGGCGGCGCGACGTCGAAGTACTTCTCAAACAAGCTCCATGGAACGTGGTATTCGACGGACCAATCCGTGGGGTCGGTCAGCTCGGGCTCGACGATCTTTGGTAGCGTGGCCGCCATGCGGATCAACTCACCATCTTCCTCGCTCACGTGCACGGAGTTGGCCCCCGCAAGAGCCTGAGAAGTGGATGGACATGCGTGCAGGAGCATCGTACCCCCGCAGTTCACCTCGAAGTTGAAATACGCATTCTCCGCTGGGTCTTCGCTGGGAGCGACGAAGAATTCAACACAACTGTCACTGCAAACCGAGTCGTTGAATTTTTCAGCCACGGCCCGCACGTACCGATCCTTTACGTCGAAGCGCACCGCAAGCCATTTCTCGTCGTAGAGAAGGTGGCCGCGTACATCGGGGCGGTGGCCGGAGTCCTCCCATGTGAAGTGGGTCACGGGAGCCACCTCGGCACCAGCCCACAGTGTGTTATCTGCCAGATCGGGCGACCCAAGGGCCGCCGGTGCTCGTTGAATCGTATATGAAGCACTCATAGTCGACCTTCCTTCTCCCACTGCTCATAAAGTTTCTGCCGATACGCCTCTGACCGATCTTTGTCTTCATTTGCGGAGGCGGCGAAATACACAAAACCGAGTGCTGCCCGTCGCCGGCGAGACGGATTGGGGTCGGCGCGATGCATCGTCATCGAGTGATGGGCAAACAGATCTCCGGGTTTGGCATGGACTGGCTCTTCCCGCGCCGTGTCGGCGTCCCCATAGTCGGTGATTCCCTGTGAAAAACCGATCACATTCGAACGTTGATGTGGACGCATTCCGTCGTGGTGTGTGCCTCGAACGTAGCGCACGCAGCCATTCTCCTCGTCGATATGATCCAGGGCCAGCCAGAGGGTGATGGCTTCATTGGGCTCGAGCATGAAGTAGAAACCATCCTGATGGGGGGGTGTCGGGCCGCCCACTCCGGCTGGTTTGTTAAACCATTGGAGATTCTTGCCCACGACCTCGTCGCCCAACAGATGGCGGGCAAGACCTGCCATCGATTCACTGTAGTAGAGCTCGTGAAACCATTCATCGTGCTCAAGCATATTCTGCAGGCGCATGATCGAAGATGGATCATCCGGATCTTCATAAAACGCCGTCGTGGCCGGTGCCGTGGGCAAGAGATCGCGGATGAATCGATCAATCTGAGAATCCACATTCGCCGCTTCGTCCGCATCGACGTATTGACGCAATACGACGAAGCCATCACGGTCGAAGTCCTGCTTCCATTGAGGTTCGAAGGTCAATCGTTCGTCTCCGAGGCGGTGTCAGGGCAGCTTGAGGAGCTTGGCCGCGTTCCGCCAGGCGATGCCGTCTTTGACTTTCTTGGGACGGTCGAGCAATTCGAGTTTGAGCAGCGTTGGCTCTGGCATACTCCAGTTCATTCCCGTTCCAAAAGCCAGGCGGTCCGGCCCGGCATCGTCGAGGAAGCTCTGCATGTTGCGCTGCAGGACACTCGTCATTCTTGAGATGTCCACCACATAGCGGGCCTTGGCAGGAAACCGGCTGCCATTGAGCCCGAGGGCGTTGAGGAGCATCCAGCCGACCTTGGGTCGACTTTTTATCGCTTCGACAAACTCCGCCGGTGCAATGTCTCGGGCCACGTCCCAAGGGTGTCGTGTTCGTCGATCTTCGATTCGCTGGGGCACCTGTACGCACCAGCCCAGGTCTGCACCCTCGTCGATCAAGTCGAGGGCTGCCGGATCGGTCAGCTTGTACTCGTGATACTGTGGCACCAGGCGCAATCCTTTGAATCCCAGATCCTGGCAACGCTTCAGATCGTCGTCCCAGCTGGGGTCGAGGGGGTTCATCAGCGCAAAGGGCACGAGTCGATCTGTATGCCGTCGAGTCTGCTTGGCCAGCTCATCATTGGCAGGTTGGACATTGCGGTACAGAACCCCCGTCAGGGAACCGACGACGGCGCGCTCAATGCCATGTTTGTCCATGCGTTTGAGCAGGCCACTGACCGAGCCATCGCGCAGCTGCCGGAAGGGCCAGGCGCCAACCCATGTGTTGATATCCAGCAAGGGAGCCGTCATGAGGACGCTCCTTTCCGTCGATCGAGCATGGATTGGAAGTTCCGCCAGAAGATCTTCTCCTGCTGGGCCTGTGTCAGCTCGGCCCCCAGAATCTTGCCGACACCCCCTTCCATGGTCATGTCGGTGGCGAACAGGATCCGATCGGCGCCCAATTCCCGGACGCACATTTCCACCATGCCGTCGTCGATGATAGATCCGGACGTGTCGAGATATACACTGGGAGCTTTGCGCAATTGCTTGATCGACCACTCCCAGTCGCCACCACCGCCGATGTGGGCTTCGATGAGCATGCATTCGGGATAACGAGTCGCGGCCTCAACGAAGTGAGACGCATCGGAGATGTTGGGCTGCTGGTCATGGAAATCGCGGGTCGTGGGCCGTCCCGCGTGTTCGAGGACCGGAGCAGCCTCCTCGATGGCCCGTTCCAGCACCGGATACACGACCGGGTCGCAGATCTTGTACTGATTGTAGAGTTTGATGCCGATCATTCCCGCATCGAAACACCGACTGATCTCATCCTGTGATTCGGAGTGGCCGGGTACGATGTAGCAATAACCGAGCAGTCGGTCTGGATACTGCTTCATCGCCGCGATGACGTCATCGTTGCAGCGACGGATCGTCGCATACTCAGGCATGCCGCGCATCACTGGGATCGACACGGCCAACTGATCGATCCCCAGGGCGTCTGCCGCTTCGATGATGCGATCATTGTGATCCCATCCCCAATTGACGTCCGCCCCCCGCACATGCATATGGCAGTCTATCCTGCGCACGATCCTTCTCCCTGTCTTAAAATGTGGCGATCCCGAACCCAAATGTGTGGACCGCCTCTGTTCTGACCTGCAGATGGAAAGCTCTGCGGCCGCATTCGTCCAGTCCCGATCAGAGACCGGTGTTCGCAGCGTTCCAGAACCCGCAGTGGCCACCGGTGGTGGCCGCTCGAACTTCAAAACCCATGCCGCACCTGATCCAGGTTCAGCTCATGGCGCGAATCACCAGGTGAGAGGCCATGGTAAAGACCATCGCGCCGATCAGCAGGTCGACATCCGTCAGTAGTTCCTCTCCCACTTGGGCAAAACCCGCTGTCACCGGATTCACCTCGACCTGGTTGAGATCGCTCAGCATCTCCACAAAAGGGAACACAAGAAGATCGATGTCGACGGCCGTCACCCGGGCGCCCTTTCTTGCACAGTAGATAGAGGCGAGCCCGCAACCGCAGCCCACGTCGATGATTCGGCACCTATCTAGCTGCATCGTCTCGAGACACGAGATAAACAGCCAACTGGCGTTCCAGGGACGGTGACCCTGATAGTGATGGGCATTCTGTCCCTTCAGTGACCGCAACGCAGGATCGCCCGGCCGTGGCAGCGCACACCAAAGGCCTCGCGGTCTGCCTCCGCTTGACGGTGGGAAGGGGTCTCGGCTTCATTTCCTCCGGGGCCCTGACCCGGTCCCAGATTCTGGCCGCGATCCATTCCGCCATTGGTCAAGCCGTCCGTTAGGCTGTCTGGGCGATGCCGGTCATGGCCGTCGCTGGTGTTACTCATCGATTGTCCCCCTACGCGGACCACCTATTCTCTCTTTCTCACAAGCGACACCCTGATGGGCACCCGTCTACCCCTGACCTCCGTCGTTCGAAATCTCCCCGAGATGGTTCCCTTCGTGGGACCCGAAACCTTCGAACGCCGGCAGGGCCGCGCTCTGCGTGTCCGATTGGGTGCCAATGAGAGTGTCTTCGGCATATCGCCCGTCGCTGCAGAGGCCATGTCCGCCGCCGCCGCAAAGGCCTGGATGTACAATGACCCCGAGGCCTATGATCTGACCGAAGCGTTGGCGCAGGCCCACGGTGTTCCGCAAACCCATGTTCAAGTGGGCGCCGGAATCGACGAACTCCTTGGCCTGCTCGTACGTGTCTTCGCCGACGTGGGTGAGCCTGTGGTCATGTCCGACGGCTCCTACCCGACCTTCGCCTACCATGTGGTGGGACATGGAGCCCGACTGGTGGGTGTCGACTATCAAAATGGCCACGTCGATCTGGCGGCAATGGCTGATCGGGCTCGAACCGAACAGGCGCGTCTGGTCTACATGGCCAATCCAGACAATCCCATGGGAAGTTGGTGTGCGGCGCGGCAGATTGAGCATTTTGTCGACGCCGTCGGGGAGGACTGTATCGTCATCCTCGATGAGGCCTATGCCGATTTCGCACCCACCGAAGCCATCGTTCCTGTGCTGCCTCTGCGCCCGAACCTCGTACGCACGCGGACCTTCTCGAAGGCTCATGGGATGGCGGGTGCCCGCGTCGGGTATCTGCTGGCAGACCCTTCCATCGTGGAGATCCTCGGGCGGGTTCGGAACCAGTTTGGCGTGAATCGCATCGCCCAGGCTGGTGCCCTGGCGTCCCTTTCGGATGCGGGGTTCGTTCATCGAGTCGTCGAGTCAGTGACTGTCGGTCGCCAGCAACTGTCTGCTCTGGCAGAAAGGCTGGGTCTGTCCTGTCTACCTTCGGCGACGAATTTCGTCAACATCGATGTCGGGGATGGGGAGCGTGCGCGGCAGATCCTGCAGCAGCTTCTGGAACGAGATATTTTCGTTCGCATGCCGTCCAAGCCGCCCGGTGATCGGTGCATTCGCGTCACCATCGGTCACGCCGAAGATCATGAGATCCTGATCGACGCCCTGGCCGAGATCCTAAACGGGTTGCCAGGCTGATGACGGGTCGATTCCTCCTGTGCGGTGGAAGTGGGCTGATCGGCACCGCGCTGACGGATCTGTGGTCCACACGTCGTGTGGAGGTCGTGCACCTATCGAGGCGATCTCACGTCCAGGGCGTACAGGCGGTTCAGTGGAATCCAACGATGGGAGATCTTCCTACGGAGTCGGTTGATGGTTTCGATGGGGTCCTCCACCTGGCGGGGGAGAGTATCGCCAGCGGCCGCTGGACTCGAGCCCGCAAGGAGCGCATTCGAGCCAGCCGTGTGCAGGGGACGGCGCTGCTGGCGAATCGTCTGGCAGCCGCACAAGAGCGCCCGCGGACACTAGTGTGTGCCTCGGCCATCGGATACTACGGTGACCGTGGTGCGGATGTGGTCAACGAGGAGAGCGCAGCTGGAACCGGGTTTCTGGCCGATGTCGCGCAAGAATGGGAAGCGGCCGCGCAACCGGCACGGGATGCCGGCATTCGCGTCGTACATCTGCGCCTGGGTGTGGTCCTGAGTCCGTCAGGCGGGGCCCTGGCGTCGATGCTGCCTCCCTTCAAGTTCGGTTTGGGCGGACCGATCGGGTCAGGAGATCAGTATCTGAGTTGGGTCACGCTGCGCGACGTGGTGAGGTCGATCGATCACGTCCTCAACGACGACGGTCTGTCCGGTGCGATCAATGTCGTGGCGCCGACGCCGGTCTCACAGCGTCAGTTCGCAGCCTCCCTGGGTCGTGTTCTTCGTCGACCAACAGTGTTGCCGCTGCCGTCCTGGGCCGTCAGCCTCTTGCTGGGCGAGATGGGCAGGGAGCTGCTTCTCGCCTCTACCCGTGTGGAACCCACGCGTCTGAAGGCCAGTGGTTACGCCTTCGAACACGACGATCTGGACACGGCGCTCCGCGATTTGCTCATCTGAGAATCGGGCCTGTTTAGGGGCTGTCGTTGCGCACGTCCACCTGGAACGCGACATTCACGGCCGGGTGTGCCGGGTCAGGCCCTGACGCGAGCTACACTTCGTGACCTAAAGTTCTGGCCACAACATGACGATCGATGTCGCAGACATGGAAGAGGTCTCCATGCCCCGAATGAGCCGCAACCAGAAAACCCTCCTTTGTCGTGAGGGTTCTGCGTGCTCAGCGGGCAGGATGACCCGATGATGACGAATCTGGCGCTATCGACGGACTTCCTATTGTGGTATGCCGGTGCCGGTGCTGTGGCCAAGGCTCTCACTGTCCTGCAGAGCCGTACACATGTCGGTTTTCCGCGGATCTTCGTCCTCCTTTCGCCATCCTACGCACTGGACGCGTGGCGTGATGTGATCGGCCGCCGCGAGGCGATTGTTGCCGCCCTCCTGAGGATTGGCTGGAGTGTGCCACTGGCAGGTCTCACCATCGTCGGCTTCCGCCATGTGGCATCGCAGGGGCTGATGGACGAGTGGTTGTTCCCCTTCGCCGCGGTCTTGCCGTTCTACATTGTCACCGAGGCGATGGGTGCCATCCTTGCTCTGCCCTTTGCACTGGGTGGGCTGCCACTGCGACCTGTGCACAACAATCCCCTCGTGTCGGGTAGCGTTGCTGAATTCTGGGGACGCAGATGGAATCGTTGGATCGGCGGTTGGCTGCGCAGTCAGTTTTTTCGGCCTCTGCGTCATCATCCTTATGTGGCGTTGTTCTGCGCCTTTCTGGCGTCGGGCCTCTGGCACGAACTCGTGTTGCATCTGCCCGTCTATCTCGCCGGCTTCAGCGTCCCCTTCGGTTCGATGCTGCTGTATTTCCTGCTTCAGCCGCTAGGGTGGTGGGGTGATCGGGCGCTACGTCGCCACCCACTGTTGCGTCGTGCCTGGGCATGGATCGCCGTCGTCGGACCGGCACCTCTGCTGCTAAACGAGCCGCTGCGCCGGATCTTCCTCCTCCAACCCTGATCCGCCCCGGGGAAGGGAGGTGCAGCCCCATGGGTGCCATCTTCTCGTGATCTTCCTTCTGCACTGTGCCGCGGCCCTGTTCATGACCGGCGTGATCTGGTTTGTCCAGATCGTCCATTACCCGCTTTTCGAGTTCGTGGGTGGACGTTTCTCCGACTATGCGCGCGAACACACGCGACGCACGACCCCCGTCGTGGCGCCAGTGATGATTCTGGAGCTGCTCAGCGGTCTCTGGCTGGCGTGGTCGGCGTCCGATACGATGGTTCTTGGTCTGCGGATCAATGCCGGCCTGTTGCTCGTGACCTGGCTTTCCACCCTCATCCTCCAGGTTCCCCTGCATCACCGCCTGAAGGAATCTGATGGTGCGTCTGAAGTGCCACGGCTCGTGGCCGGCAACTGGGTTCGGACCGTGTGCTGGTCGGTGCGCGCCATCCTTTTACTCTGGTTGCTTTCCACGCCCGTCGCCTGATGCGCCTCTATCTGGTCGATGGCAGCTTCGAGCTGTTCCGCTGCTACTACGGTGCACCACAGGCGCGACGACCCGATGGCCGGGAGGTGGGGGCTGTGCGGGCCCTGTTCCACACACTCACATCTCTGTTGCGGGATGACGAGCTCACTCACGTCGCGATCGCCTTCGACGCCGTGACCGTTGGGTCGGCGACGGCTAGCAGGGGAGACAGGCACAACAGAAGGAGGATTCGCAATCCGGCTCTACCGGTGAGGGTCTGACCTTGCAAACGCCCGATGGGGCAGAAAGGTTCACGACGGCTGGCCGGTTCGCGGCCGTTGGCTGGCTTCCGCCTGGGTGTCGTCGTATCGTAGCACCTCCCCTCGTGGTGGAGCGACGCTTCTATGGATCCGAAAACCCAGACATTCCTCTTCGAAGCGCTGTGTCACAGACAGCGACTTGATCTTACCGGAGAGATCGTCGGTGCGGTTGCGCACGATCTCAACAATGCCCTGAGCGTGGTAAATGGCAACGTAGAGCTCCTGCTGGAACGATTGCAGGAGAGCGATGCAAAGAGCGACGAAAGTCTTCTGCAGGATGCGCGAACGGCTCACAACTGGTCCGGCACCGCCATGGCTTCGGCTCGGCGGCTCCTCCATTTTTCCAGACAGCTTCGATCACCTGCCAAAGCGATTCCCGTCAACGATCTGGTGGCCGAAGCGGTCGAGCTATGCCGCTACCGATGCGAGATGGATGGGCTGCTGTTGATGTCCGATCTGGCGACGGACGCGGGGCAGATCAACGTCCCACCGGGCCAGATCCAGCAGGTCGTGATCGAGATGGTGCAGAACGCACGTGAGGCTTTATCGCCAGAAGAGGGTGGATCGATTCAGGCGAGCACAGCTGCCGGGGATGGAGTGGTCAGGATCGAGATCGAAGACGATGGGGAGGGTGTGCCCGAACAGCTGCAAGAGCGTGTGTTCGATCTCGGATATACGACGAAGGAAAGCGATCAACCCGCCGGAATCGGGCTGACCATCGGCCGTCACCTTGCCCGTGCCCACGGTGGGGACCTAAAGATTGAATCGGTGGATGAGGGTGGGGGGCTGCAGGTGTTGACGTTGCCCCGCGTCGAGGACTGATGCCGACAGAGGAAGGTGCAGCAGACTTCTCTATCCTTGAGACTCGACGGTGCTCGACTGGCTCAGGATGAATTGTCTAGGGCAACTTCAATGAGAGCGCGGAAGTCGGTGACGGCGATGGGTTTGCTCATGAATCTACCGAAGGTGGCCTCATCAACCTCGTCGGGGCCGACGAAACCAGAGACACCGACAATCGACAGCGCCGGATAAAGCCTGAGCAGATTCTGCGCCAACTCCATGCCATCCATGACCGGCATGCGGATGTCGGTCACCACGACCTGAACCATCTCCTGCTCGAGAGCCGTCAGGGCCTGCTGGCCATCGGCCGCTTCGCGCACGGCACAATAGGAGAGGGTGCGACGCACGAGATCGCGAAAGTCCGGCTCGTCATCGACGACCAGCACTCGCGGAGCTTGGGCCAGAATCTGTTCGTCCATCTGATGCGTTGCCTGGTCACGTTCACCGCCGGAGGCCACGACCAGATCCAGCGCCAGCTCCGTGCGCTGTTCATGCAGCTTTAGTCGAGACTCCATTCCTCCAGCCGTCGAGCGATAGGCACTCACATCCTGCACAAACTCGCGCAAGCGGACATTGTCATCAGCCACACGCCGAGCGAGGATCTCGATAAAGTTTCGCATCACGCGCGAACTCAGGGCGGCATCATCCTGGATTGCCGTGTCAAAACGATCTCGCTTCAAAACCAGAACCCGGCAGGCGCGCACCGCGGTCACCGTCGCCGAACGAGGTTGTCCGGTGATCACCCCCATCTCGCCCACCGTCGTGACCGGCGTTAGTGTGGCGACGAGCATTCCCCCTTCATTCGTGACTGACAGTTCACCCGCCAGCAGGATATACATCTCATCACTCGGTGTCCCGCCGGTGCAAAGCTCTTCGCCTTCTTCGAGTGAACGCGGCTCACACAGGGAGACGAGCAACTTCACACTGTTGGGTGGAAGAGCGTCGAAGATCGGGATCTTCTTCAGGCTATTGATGAGTAGCTTGGACTTGTCGGCCACGTAGATACCGGCTAAGGGGCTACGAAGAAGGACTGCCAGGGAATGAAGAGAGACGCGAGCATCAGAATGAGTGTGACTCCAGCGGCCGCCGCCAACGCCAACAAATGGACACGGGCGGCGCGTTTCTCAATGGCCTGGCGAAGCGTCGGGTCCTCAATGGTCGCTGTGCCTCCCTCTACCGTGCAAGCACCTTTTGCCGACAGAAAGACACACACACCTGTCTGAGCCTGCAGCAGACAGAGAATTCCCGCCCACATGGGAAAGAACACGACGGCTCGCATGGCCAGAGGAACTGCCATCACGGCCAGCAGAAGCGTCATCCCCAAGCCGAAGATGACAAACAAGGCGCTGGAAAACAGCCGAAACTGACGCCCCGTTGTGCCAATGTTATGCCCCCGCTCGAGGTCTGCGTTCGCGTTCATCCAGATCAGACCGAAACCAGCGGTGGATGGACCTGCACATCCCAACCGACGACGTCGACACCGCCCCGTCCATTGTGGACCCGCAGAGTCACTGTGTGGTTTCCCAACGCACCCTTGGCGGGCGGGGACAACGACAGGCAGCCGGTCACCGCATCGAGGCTGATCCAGTTGGGGCCCTCGTCCAGAAGGAACTCGACCTGATCGCCATCGCGGAAGGCCTGGAAATACCTAAGCGGGCCTTCGCTCTGCGCACGCAGATCACCTCGTGAACGCAGGCAACTCACCTGCACGGGCGTGGTTTCACCAGCCGCGATCTGTGGCGGCAGGGTGGTGGTGATGAAGGGCCGAGGCGCTTCGATCATGCTTGTGGGGCCACTGCGTACCCCCGCCTCATCGACCGCCACGATCCGATAGTACGGCCTGGCCAGCGCCTCATCTGTGGTGGGACCGATGACTTGGAACTGAGGGTTCGGGCCGGCGTCGATCACGGCGAGCAAATTCGACGGTTCGGTCTGACGGTGCGGCTCTGCCTCATTGCTCACGAGCATCTCATAGGATTCGCGGCGAGCGCTGAACCCCCGCTCGTCACTTCCATGAATCTCATAGGCGACAGGAGGTGTCCCCTGAGCATTCGGGTGCCACTGCAACACGCCGATGCGGCGCTCCCCATCCATCGCCAGCGATGCGGCCACCGGCAGCCCCGGGGCCGCGACACGAAAGTGGGCTGGTTCACTCCACGGCCCCCACACACCTTCGGGGCTGCGCCCACGGACCTTCCAGTAGTAGTCCGTCTCCGGATTCAGCAGTCCCTCCTCTGGGGCGACCCAGAAACACTCCCCCGCGGAAGCGGTCTTCGACACGATCTTGTCAAAAACGGGAGACAGGGCGTGTTCGGCCCCGGTATCAAGACCGAGACGAAAGTGATAGTCCTGAGCCCCCTCTCCCGGTGCCCAAGTCAGGCGCACACGACTGGCCGCCTGTGGCTGTCCCGCATCTGGCGTCAGGCCGTCGACCTTCGAGGGCACTTTCCAGTCATCGCGTTCCTGCCAGCGATAGGTCAGTCGCACCTGCCGAGCATCGCTGCCGTCGCTGTAGTGGACCTGGTTTGTGCCGACGCAAAGGGCAGGCAGTGCCAGGGGAGCCATCTGCAGATCATTCTCGATCGTCAGTGAACGAAGTGTCCAATCGGTGCCCTGCAGTCGCAGACGGAAGCGATAACATGCCACAGAGGCCGGTGGCAGCAGATCATCCAGGTTGATTTCGCCATCTCCGCTCAGCGTCTGCCATTCATCCTCGCCATCCTTCTGCATGGACCACACGCCGTCGCCCTCCACCTGCGAAAGCAACTGGCCTCCCACAAGCACATAGGGCGATCGGATCTCATACACGACCTCGCCCTGGCCTTCAGCCACGAGCCCTTCCGTTGTTCCGCTGACATGCGTACTCGAGAGTGCCCATCGCGTCTGGGCCAACGGCACCGACCAGTGCAGAAGACCGTTGGCGAACCGGGGAGGAGGCGAGCCAAATCCGTGGTATTTCCCCCTCTCGGACCAACCCCATTCGAGGCGTTCACCGGGCCGAAGGTTGATCTCCATTCTGTGATCGCCAACAGGTTCGCGTGTTCCGGACCGAGGTCCATCGAAGCAGAACAGGGAGGCTGCCGACTCAGTGGTTTCGCGATTCTCGGCGGCGCCGATTCCGTAGGCATGGGAACGTTTCATCAGGTCATGATCGGCACTGATTTGCCCCTCGGAGGCGATGGTCAGATTGTCGCGATCCAGAACCTGCAGATGCTCATCACTGTCGAGCAGATGATAGTCGCCGTCGTAGAAAACCTCTGATGTGCAGTGACCGTGTGGCAGCCCACGTCTCACCTTGAGCCCTGCTGCCTGCCACAGATTGGACACGGTAAAGGCCTCATCCCAGCACAGGGTATAGCCGTAGGCATTCAGCATCTTCACTGTGTCCTTGACCTCATCGTCGCCTGTGGTGCTGTGATATCGATAATGTCGCGCAAAATCCCAGATCGCTCGCGCCTTGGATGCGTCATCCATCCCGGCGGCCAGTATGGAGTCGAGGATGGTTTCCATGTTGCGCATCACAGGCCTGCCCTCGACTCGGACCCAGGCATCGAGGACCTCCTCGTCACCCACATTCTCGAGGCTGAGACCGACCATATTCTCCCAGCTCTGGCCATAGTAGCCGTAGCCCACCGGATCTCGTGTCATCTCACCATCGATCCTCCCGCCCACATCGATCCGCATCGTCTGCTTGGATGTGGTGATCTGTTCGACAAACTGACGTGCCTGGATCGTCATCGAGTCTCTCCTCCTACTTCGCAGAGCCATTCACCAATGGTCTGTGCCAACTGGCGGGGCTTCTCAAGGTGCGGTGCGTGGCCACAGTCATCGATCAAATGCAGTCTGGACTGGGGAAGATCCTCAGCAAGACGTTGTGCATACAGCGGTGAGATCACGCGGTCCTGCCTTCCCCAGCACACGAGGGTTGGCCAGGCAACACTCGAATAGGCATCGACGATCCAGTCCATGTTGGAGGGCACCATGTTGCGTGCGGTTTCCTGGGCCGCTCGGATGCGCTGCGAAGATGTCAGCAGACTCAGGTATCGTTCCCACAATCCCGGCGGAATGGCGTCTGGGTCAGCGAAGGCTCTTCGAATCGATCGCTTGATGACCCACTGCGCGATCCCGAGGGAGAGAAGCACTCGACGAGACCACGGGGCGGTGATCAGGGACCCCAGACGGCCCTGGAACACTCTGAGCAGGCTTGGGATCTGTTGAGGATACGCGGCGGCATCTTCAAGGATCAGCCCCACCATCGCCGGTCGATCGGGCCAGGGGGTGCACAGCATACGCAGCGCCAGACCCCCTCCGAGTGAACTACCCATCAACACGAGATTCCGCAGCGACAACTCGGCGATCAGCTGCTGCAACTGTTTGACATGCAGATCTGCATCGTAGCGATGTGTCGCAGGAGTTGTCGCCAGGTGCGGCGTGCTGCTGAGCCCTGCCCCGAGCAAATCGACGGTGACCATGTATCGATCGCCGTGACGAAGATGGGGCAGAAGATACTGCCACGTACGCTGATCGTCGAACAGGCCATGAATCAGCAGCAGATGAACCGGTGCCTCCACCTGGCCATAACAGGTGTAGGCCAATTGCACGGGCTTACCATCCTCGGTGCCAACCGTGACTGCACCCCTGCACACATTCGGGTCAGACAAGGATGCAGACCCCTCCACCGTTGAGGAAGCGGGCGTAAGCATGGGCGCGTTTTGGCTGTTGCCGTCCTACATCACGTGTAACCAGTCGTCGAGCAGGAAGCGGATCCGGCCGATCAGCAAGGACAGGCGTGCCATGATCGTGTAGCCGAAGGACGCGCCGAAGGAGATCATCAGAAACCAGATCCCCACCTTCGAGATGCCACCCACCACGCCGCGATGCTCGACGGAGAAAAAGAAGTAGACGAGGACGCTCACCACGCCGATCAGGATCAGCAGGAGATTGAGGCCATCTACATCCATCGTAATGGGGCGGATGGTCGCTTCGATCTGCGACAGGAGGAAGGCGGAGATGTATCGCGGAATCGTAAAGCCTGCTCCTACGCCGACGACGAAGGCGAAACTGATGCGACTCAACCAGCCGATCTTCACCGACATCCGGGTCAGGATCAGCAGGCCGAGCACGGACGGCACCAACAGCAGGAGGCGCTGTGTCATCGTGGCAGGGTCATCGCCGATGCCGAAGATGCGGACCACCACCTCCCCATAGAGGCTCTGATACCAATAGATACCGAAGATGTACGCCGCGGCGACACCGACGAAGATATGCTCGGCGAGTTTGAACAGTGGATTGTCGCGATAGAGGAAGCTATAGAGACTGACGGTCAAACCTGCCGCCGTGATGACGCCAAGGCTGGTCCAACTCATGTCGAGGTAGCCGCCAACGAGCAGAATCGCATTCAGGATGACGAAGATGCCGATGAAGCCGAGAAACAACATAGAATCGCGTGTCATTGTGTCTGCCTCACAGTCGTCAGCTGCGCCATCATTAGGGCCTGTTCAGCCGCCTCGCATGATCTGGTTGTCAAATGGGCCCTCATGCTGCCCCCCTGCGTCGCGAGGCGAAATAGGCGGCATTGCCGATGAGGATAAAGGCGACGATGATGAGGTGCGCGATCGATTGCGCCCGCATACCGGCCGTCGCTGAGCCGGGGATTTCCACGAGTTTCTCGTATTCTGCGGCACCGGCGAGTCCGCCGATCATGCCACGCAGCTGATTCGACTGCAGAAATGGATACAGGTCAGGTGCCATGACGGCCGTACATCCACCTGAGAAGGCGAACTTGTATTTCTCCACGCCAAAGGGAATCCACCAGAATTCGATCGAATCTCCTGCGGCGAAATCGAAGACCAGATTGAAGTCGTTCAGATTCCGAATGTTCGCCGTCACCGGAATGTCGCCCACCAGCGTGCCCTGTGTATCACGCGGCCAGGCGTCGTGGAAGTCCTGCCCCATGTTGATGATGGGCGCCCACAGTCCCGGTTTGTAGCCCAGGAAGGCGTAGTCGGTTCCGTATTCCTTGCCGTATTCTCCCGCCACCTGGTCCAGTGCAGCCTGCGCAAGCCCAGGCGCTTCCGGCCACAGGCAGATGGCCACGACCTTGATGTCACGGCTGAAGGCATGGCGCAGAATCGCCAACGACATGGGCTGCATCTCCGGCACCGTACTGGCACCATAGGAGAAGGCGAGCAATACGACAGGATCATCTTCGGACGCGACGCGTTCGAATTCGTCATACACGCGCTGCACCGGTTCGGTGGGCTTGATGGGGAAGGAGAAATCGATGAGAAGGGGGACGGCGACGCCGACAAAAACGAAGGCGAAGATGATCCGTCGGTCGATGTTCAGTAGACGTTCCATCACTCATCTCCTCCGCCCAGATAGGACCGTTCAATACCGAAGATGATGCGCAGCGACGTCGCAATCGCGCCGAGACTGACGCCGAGGATGATACCACGCTTGGCGGCAAGATTCGGTACTTCCATCAGCCACGCAACGGCCTCTGGAAAGAAATCGGAGATCGCATGGCCGATCGGCACGCGCCCGACCATCAGTATGATCGCCGCCACCAGAAGAATCGCCGCATCGGACGACCGGGCGCGGAAGGTTCGATATGCCGCCGAGGCGATGTAGAAGGCGAGCATGGAGAACATGGTCGAGGAGCAGGCGACATGGATGTAGGTGAACATCCACTGATAACCACCGGCACTGGCCTGCGGCGCAAAGGGCCCGGCGCCGTCGTTGTAGACGACGAAGAGGAACATGACCAGGAAGCTCGCGATGGCGACGCCCGAGTAGGCCCAGCCTCCCTGGCGTCTCTGGATTCGTGTCCAGTGCAGATTCAGGATGCTGTAGAGCCCCAGGAAGTAGGCGAAGGCGTAAAGGATGCGCAGCCACAGAGACAACTCACGTTCGATCTCTTGAGCCACTCCATGGGGGATGTAGTAGATGAGGACCGCCACGGCTCCGAAAGCGAAGGCCAGCAGCGTCGGTAACGTTCGAGTCAGGAACATGATCAGACGCTCCTAGTGGGCGGCCAGCGCGTGAGTGATGAAGGGCCAGCCGGCCGTCGCCAGCAGGCTGCCGAATAGAATTGCGGCAATGAGGAAGGCTTTGCCGATGTCCTGTCCCTTGAGCGATCCGAGCATGCGTGGCTCGCGGGACAGATAGGCACTGGCGGCGTAGAGTTCCTCTCCCATGAGGGTGTAGTCGCAAGTGGTGACAAAGAAGGGCAACTGCGTGAAGGCGTCCGTTCCAGCAATCTGGATCGCACCGGTCATCGATCCGGTTTCGGCCAACAGCAGCGACTCGGCATAGAAATAACCCATCATGATGTGGGCGGCAGGTCGCTCGCGGACCATCATCCCTTCGACGGCCGCTGCATAGCTGAACTGATCTGTCCCCGCGACGAAGATGTTGTCCTCGTTGTAGGCGTCGGGTCGTCCCACCTCGACATAGGCTTCCTTGACGGTTTCCTGACTGACCGACATCACCACCGGGTCGTAGCTGGTCACCTTGAGCAGGGTGTCATACTGGGCCGTCTTGCGAGCCACCTGGCCGAGGATGTTGACGGCGGCGATAGTGGAGATCTTGTCCATCTCTCGAAGGCCGTGTACGAACATGACAGCCTTGCCCATCTCCGTCGCTCGCCCTAAGGCCTCGTCAATCGCTTCCAGCCCGGCAATACGACGGATGAACATCTCCTTGCGTCGAGCCAGCGAGATCGAAGCCAGGATGATGAGGGACAGGGCTGTGCCAATGACGAAGTTGTTCAGTTTCGCCGTGTTGATCAGGTTCGCCTCAGGAACGGCAGAGGTGATGGCGCCGCGCAGTTCCATCCCGTCGGTTCGTACCGCGACTCTGACGTAGTAGATCTGGTCGTTTTCAAGGGACTGTCTGCCATCGTCGAGGGCATAGTCGGAGACGTTGACATAATGCGTGGCGTCCTGTTCCTCACCGCGCCCGAAGTTGCCGGGGTCGTCAGCCAACACGGCTGCAAGCGGAGCTTCGACTTCGGCGGCCAGGTGAAAGGGCCCCGACTCGTCCGCGGCGACATACACCAGATACGTCGTGCCCCCAACTGCCTCACCGCGTGGCCAGGTGACGGTGATGCTCGCCCCAGCGTCATTCGGTGTGTCGGAGGCGGCGGACTTCGGCGGGGTCTGGGCTAGCAATTGGGCAGGCAGCAGTATCGCCATGCACAACGCCGTGAGGCCTCGATTCGCTCTGCGACGCATGGACCGTCCTTCCTCTTTGCTGGGTTGCCACCATCGACTACCCTGGGTACTTCACGTGTCGCCGATTCTGCAGCGTCAGCGGACTTTGCTACTCTTCGATCAACTCCACATTGGCTCGGGGCACGATGGCTCGCTCGCCATCCTCGAATTCGACTTCCAGAACTCGAACCGTGGCGCCCGACTCCACTTGGCGCAACTCAGAGATCAACTCGACGACGGTTCCGATGCGGCCGAAGTATGGCGCCCGAATCACGCGCAGGGGGTCGCCTTCTCCCATGCCCCCCACGTGAGAAGCGTCTGGCACCTGCGTCGCATCTTCGTTAGAGGGTATGATGATCTCCGGTCGTAGAACGCCGGCTCGGATCTGCGTGGCGCCTGATAGTGACGCATCACGCCCATCACAGGCGGACAGCGTATTGAAGGTTTTGCGCGCCATGGCAATATCGCCAAATCCTTCGGTGACGATCACGGTCAGGTCGATCTCTTCGCTGCCTGTGATGGCCACACCCAGGTCGTAGCCGAGCAACTGCCGCAGGTCGCGATCGGCTATGCCACCGGCGATGATTCCCACGGCTCCCTTGTCCCGGGCGGCTTCGACGGCGGCGTGTGAGACACGTCCACCGCCCACCAGGATCTTGCCCTCACTGTCAGCGGGCAGGATATCGGGTGTCACGTCCTGTTGCGGCGTGTCGGTGATCATCTGGAGCTTGCCCCAGCGTTCGCCACCGATGCCGAAGATTCCCTGCACAAAAGCACCTACGTTCTCGACGATGACACCCTCTTCGGGGATCACCTCCACAACGATGCCGTCGATATAGGCTGGCACTTCCACAGGCGCCGGCGGTTTGCGCAACATGACCTGGCCCGTGACGGAGGAGATGCTCTCGATGGTGCCGTCGATCTCAGAGGCGATTTCGGTCTTGAACCACTTGATCAGGGGCCGCGTCTCGGCGAGGATCTCGCCGACGCTGACCACATCGCCTTCAGACTTGAGCATGTATCGGGGAATCTCTTCAGCCGAAATGCCGAGTCGGTTGACGATATTGAGGGTCACCACATCGCCCGGCAGATCGGTTCGGGCCACGACCTGGTCACGACGCACATGATCACCTTCTGCGACCAGGACCTCTCCCTTCAGAGGCAGACGCCGTGTCCTGCGCAATGCGGTGTTGGCCGTGACCCGCAGACCGGGTGTATAGGCATGGGCCATCTTACGCCTGCTCCCCGTAGATCTGCAGTGCCTGATACCAACCTTCCAACTGCTGCACCCGTGTCACTGGATCGGGCGACATCTGCAGGGGTCGTCCGCGTCCATCAAGGATCACGCCGACGGTTCCACCGTGAATGGTCGTTTCGTAGGCCTGGCCAGCACCGCCACCCACATCGACGTCACGCACGGGGGAGATGCTCAGCTTGGCTTCGGCGCCCTCAGCCAATGGAATCAGACGCAGGTCCGAGACACGCAGTTCACCCGATTCGACACCACTGCCGAATGCTCCGGAGGTCATTTCATAGGTGGCCAATACGTCATTCGGCTTCATCTCGCGTTTGCCCACGTTGACCGGTGCCACACAGGTTCCCAGATGGACGATACAGTCGCGTTCAAAGACCTCCGTTGCGGCCTTCTCGTTGACCGTCGACAGAACCCCCAGGTGGGGCATCATGAAGATGCTGTCTACGGCGAGTCGCGTGATCCCCTCGGGTTGGTAGGCATCGACCATCATCGCCGCTGTCTGCGAGCGCCGCGGCGCGTGAGACAGAACACCACCGGAACCCACGAGCAGATCGAGGGCCATCATGTCGATGAGAGACGCACCGGCTTCGGTCTGGTCAAACACGTCAGACAGCGTTCGTTCAGCCTGAACGCCCTTGAGCCCGACAGCCAGTTGGCGATGCTGGACATAGGCCAGTCGCAGGGCTTCTCGTGCGACGCCGTGCTCGATCTGTAATTCCTGCAGGGTCTGGGGGATCGTGGTGGGGCGGATCATCTTGTTCTTGATCCGGTCTCGTAGATCAGCCTCGTCCAACTCGAAGGGGATCCAGCGCATGACGTCGTCGAGTCCGGCCGCTGACAGGACATTCGAAATGCTGTACGACATACCGAGGTTGGCGCTCACGGTGCGATTGAACACCGATTCGCCATCGACGGTAAACACGGAGAACACATCGGTCGTGGCCCCACCGATATCGACGCCAAGAACATTGATGCCCCGCTGCCTGGCGATGGTCTGCATGATCTGGCCCACCGCTGCAGGGGTCGGCAGGATTGGGGCCCCCGTCCATCCCATGAGCTTGCGATAGCCCGGAGCCTGCGCCATGACGTGCTCGAGAAACAGATCGTGAATGACGTGACGGGCGGGCCCGAGATTCTCCTGCTCGAGAACAGGTCTCAGATTCTCCGTCAGGGTGAGCGCCGTCTTCTCGCCGAGGGTTTCCTCGATCTTCTCTGCCGCATCCTTGTTGCCAGCATAGATCACGGGCAGTTGGAAACCACTGCCAAATCGGGGGCGCGGGTCGGCGGCGGAGATGAACTCGGCCAGTTCAACGACGTGAGAGAGCGTGCCGCCGTCGGTGCCGCCGGATAGCAGGACCATGTCAGGTCGAAGCTGACGGATTCGTTCGATCTTCTGATGGGGAAGGCGTCCGTCATTCGAGGCCAGCACGTCCATGACGATGGCACCCGCGCCCAGGGCGCACCGCTGTGCACTTTCGCCCGTCATCGATTGCACCACGCCGGCGACCATCATCTGCAGTCCGCCACCGGCTGAGCTGGTGGAGATATACACATCTACCCCCTCCTCGCCTTTGGCGGGAGTGATGATGCGCTCGCCATCCAGAATGCGGCGACCCGACAACTCCTCTACCTCTTGAATGGCATTCAGGACGCCGCGGGTTACGTCTTCGAAAGGCGCTTCGACCGTGGTCGGCGCTTCTCCTCGGAACGTCTGGCGGTAGACATCGCCCTTGCGCTCGATGAGAATCGCCTTGGTCGTCGTCGATCCACAGTCCGTGGCGATGACGACATCGATCTTGTCGGGTGTTTCGGTAGCTGTTGCGGCGGGTACAGATTCAGTCATCCCGTGCGTTTTCTAACTCGAGGATCGTATCACAGATGAGATCGACGGATCGCCGCTTCTCGAGGAGGCGAATGAAGCGGTCCACGTCCGACGAATTGAAAATAAGGGTCAACAGGGGAGAGAGAAAAGCCAGGGCCTGACTGCCGACGAAATTCAGGGGGCGACTCGACTCGAGCGTCATCAGCGCGACGGACGACATTCGACGCCGCACGACGAATTCTGCCAACCGTTCGATCAACTCTTGCTCGTCCGCTTCCAGTGTCTCATCGGCTGCATCCTCGATGGCAAATGCGTGGGCCCATCTGTCTCGCCACGTGCTCATGAGGCCGTCCCATCGTGCGCCCGCCGATGATCGTCGATGGCGCCGGCGACCTGTGCCTGGTTGTCGGCGTAGCGAACAAAGAGCCCCCGAAACCCGTCCAATCGCGAGGGCACCCTGAAAGGGCTCATAAACAGACCGTCTGCATGTACGTCGATGCGGTTGATCTGGCGCCATGTCAGTCGACGGGCGACGCCCAGATTTTTTGTCGTCACGCCCTGGTCATCGACGACGTAGTCGGTGGGAAGAAGATAACGAGCCATGGAGAGCGCCAGAACCACCAGCGAGATCAGACCGAACAGAATGTGCTCAAGGCTCCAGGCAGCCATGGCCGACACGGCGAAGATCAGCGCAAGCAGGCAGGTCGTGCGAGCGGCGGACTCCTGTCGCAGGGGATGGACGCGCCAGGATAGGGGGGATGTAGTTTTTGGGTCAGTGTCGAGACGGGCAGGGGCGGGACTCGATGTCATCCCTCTTTGCCCGCCTCGTCCGGCGTCAGCACGATGATGTCTCGACCCCGGGTGGTGATGTAGCCCTGTTGCTCTAGCTGTTTCAGTTCGCGCGTGACCGTCTCTCGAGTGGTTCCCGCCATATTGGCCAGTTGCTGGTGCGTTGGGCGGCCTGTGATCATGACGCCACCTGGGGCAGGTTCGCCCTGGTCGGTGGCCAGGCGAAGGATGGTCTTGGCCACTCGATGGTGTACATCGAGCAGAGCAAGTCCCTCCACCTGATCGTCGGTACGTCGCAGCCGCTGGGCCAATTCCTCCAGCAGTGACACGGCGATCTGCGGGATCTTCGACAGCAAGGCGCGGAAGTCCGAACGCTGGAGCATGACCAGTTGGGTTTCTGTCATGGCCGTCACATTCGCCGAGCGGGGCTGATCGTCCAGAAGAGACAGTTCGCCAAACACCTCACCTTCACCCAACAGGGAGAGGATGAATTCTTTTCCGTCTTCGTGGATGAGGCTGACCTTCACCTGTCCTGAGCGGATGATGAAGAGAGAATCGCCGGGCTCTTCGGCGAGAATGATGAATTGCCCCTTGTCGAACGTACGCGTGTACGTCAGCTCAGCTAAGGCGTCGAGCTCGGACTCGCCAAGGCAGTCGAACAGGGGCACCTGGCGCAGGAATTGGCTGAGGGACATGGGCAACGCTCACAATGAGGGATCAAAGCACGCGTTCAATATATAGGACGGGCCGCTCGGAGGGGGCAAACCCTCGAGGGCCAGGCGGCAACGACCGCTGGGCCTCGGGCCTGTTACCCCCCGGTGATCTGTTGATAGCGGGGGGCCAACACTACGCCGTTGCGATCCAGTTCCTCGCCTGCATAGTGCTGATTCATCTCGTTCGAACACCGTGCCCGGGACGACGCCAGCAGTTGGGGGCAGTCGAGCACGTGAAAGCGGCTCTGAAGAAAACCATCGTCGTCGAGGGTGATCTCTCGAAACCCGAGTGGGTGACCCACCAGGCACGCCGTGTCCACGAGTACGATGTCCCGCCAGAGACGCAGCCGATTGACGTGTCGGTGCCCCGAGAATGTGGCGACCACACTCGAGCACTCCACCAGGGTCGCACGAAGTCGATCGGCATGAACGACACAGCCGGTGTCGTAGTCGTCGCCAGGGCGTACGTGGCCGGGCGCGATCCATTCGTGCAGGACCAAAAGCAGGGCTGCGCCGTCCTTCTTCGCGGCCAGATCGGCGACACGCAACGCCTCGTCCAGTTCCTGGGTCCAGTGCCCCGTCACCGGATCGCGGTGATAGAGATTGGCCAGTGCCAGGCGCACACCCGGCGCCACGTCGACCACATCGAGGATCTGCGGCATGGTGAAGGTGCTGAACAGCGAATCGAAGGAGCCCGTCTGGGCATCGCAGTCGTGATTCCCGGGTACATAGTGGATGGGGGCCTGCAGGCGCCCGTAGGTTTCGGCCACATGGCGGATGGAGTGTTCGTATTCGTCGGTGGGCAGATCAAAGGATCCTCCGCCGCACACCAGATCCCCTCCGTGGATGATGAAATCCGCATCCAGCGCGTTCACGGCGGGTACACTGGTTTCAAGCGCCTCACCAGACTGGGTCAGCATCTTGGGAGCACCCCAGTCCCGAATCGCTGTCGGGTGGTAGTGGGAGTCCGTCATCACGACGAATCGAATGGTCATTGCGTCCAGTCCTCTTTCAGAATTCTTCGACCAGGTCGTTCAGTAGTCGACGTTCAGTGGCTGGCAGAACCATCGTACGACACGCCTGGATACGCTGGAGCAGGTCATCACGAAAGCGCGCATCCTCCTCAAGTCGCTGCAACTGCTGCGCCAACCCATCTGAATCACCTACGGGGAAATAGCCGGGATAGTCGTCACCGAGCAGTCCAATCGATCCCGAGATGCGCGAACTGATGACGGGGACGCCACAGGCGATCGCTTCGCACACGACGTTGGCCCCTCCTTCCATCACCGATGTGAGCACCATCGCCCGGCATCGAGCCAGCAGATGCATCGCTCGCCAGCGTGGCAGTTCACCCAGCCAGCGGTAGCGTGGATTCTCGTCTATCTCGCGCTGCGCTCGGGCTTCCATCTCAGGGCTGAGAGCACCGCCTGCCTGGCGGACGAGGATCTTCGAGGCTGCTGGCAACCTCCGGACGGCTTCGGCGGTGCGGAAGGGATCTTTCACCTCTCGCAGATGACCCAGAACACATACTTCGAAGACCCCACGGCGATGGGGGAACTGGCCGCGTGGGGCTCGCACGGACTGCACGATGACCCGGATCCTGGCGTGGTATTGCTCCGGGGCCTCATGGACCCCGGCCTCCTGCAGGACGATGAATCGGTCTGCCAGTTCGAGCGATTGCTGCGCGTCGGCGTCGTTGTGGATGTCTTTGTAGAGATCGGTTCCGGTCAGGGCCAGGACCAACGGTGCTGACGGGTATCGGGCACGCCACTGAACCATCGATGCGTGACTTCGGCGCGCATGCAGGGCGATCAGAAGATCCGGGCGCTGCCTTTCGAAGTGCGTCGCCACCGAGACTCGATGGCCACACTGTCGAAGCAGCCGCGCCCAACGCATGGCGGTGACGCGATTGCCGCTGCGCGATCCCGCGGCTGCCGGTGTCACGATGAGGATGCGCACGAAAGAGGAAGGTTACCGCGCGCAGGTGCGGAAACCGGTGAGGACGTCCCGGCGATCGGGGGTCATGAAGTTCCGATACTGAGTTCGGATCAAACGCGACCGCGTCACCCAGCAGCCGCCTCGCATCACCTTGCGCGTGTGGAACCAGGGCAAGGAGTAGTCCTTGTACGGATCGACCTCGAATCCTGGGAAGGGCCCAAAGTCTGTCGACGTCCATTCCCATACGTTGCCGATCATCTGCCGGCAACCCCATGGGCTGTCGCCGCCGCCCAGGGCGCCCACATCGACGGTCCCCATGGCGTGCCAGTCGAGATTGGCCACCTGGGGTGAAGGGCTTCCTTCACCCCAGGGGTACGGCCGTTTGTCTTGGGACAGGCCACCATCTGGCGTGGGTTCGACGGCGGCGGCCGTTTCCCACTCGGCCTCGGTCGGGAGTCGTCGGTCTGCCCAGCGGCAATAGGCGTCTGCTTCAAACCAGTTTACATGGATGATCGGCAGGTGTGGCTCTAACCCATGCCAGGTGTCGAAATGACNGCGTTGCCATTCCTGGCCATTGCGGCGCCAGTGGAGGGGGTGTTCCGCCTCTCGACTCTGTCGCCACTCCCACCCCGCATCGGTCCAATACTTCGCGTCGGTGTATCCACCGGCATCGACGAATTCGGCAAACTCGGCCTGTGTGAGCGCGGCCCTGGCGATGGAGAAGGGAGCCACCTCGACCGGATGGGCCCATTTCTCGTTGTCAAAAACGAAGGGATCGACGGGACTGGAGCCCAGTTGCAGGGCGCCACCGGGGATCTCCACATCTCCGGGGAGGGGTCCATTNCCTTCCACATCGTCGGGGTCGATCTCAAGACCCAACGTCGGCGCAGGCCACCCGTGCGTCTGTCGCGTATAGGTCAACGCCTCGGTGTGCATGTCCTCGTGGAGGGTGCTGTACAATGCGTGATAGACGACCTCATCGCTGGGGTTGTCTCTGAGCACAGCCAGCGTGCGTTGCAGGACCTCATCGACGTAACCCAGTGTATCAGGCCGGGAGGGAAGGGGCAGGTCCCAGCGAGTGGCGTGATCGATCTCCATCGAATCGTACAGATAGTCTTCATCGGCGCGTACCCGATCTTGCCCCGCCGCGTTGCGCAGGACCCACTGTGACTGGAACCACGCATGGTGACCGATCTCCCATCGACCGGGATTGACGCAGTCGAGCTTCGGTCCGAGCAACTGCTCATCGGACAGGTTGCTCATCAGATCCAGTGCACGAGCCCGGGCGTCGGCAACGTGATTGCCGAGTTCCTCGAGGCTCATCATGTCGAGAATGCGGTGCGATGGAGACATGTCATCTTCCTTTTGGATTCTGCAAGGAGAATAGGGATCACAGGACACGGACTCAATGCATTGCGGATTTGCCTGGGGCCGAGTAGGTTCAGCCGTTCGTTTTCGAGATTCGTTCTTTCGGACCGTCACCCAAGTGAGCCTTCATGGCCCTGTTTGGCAAAGACAAGACACTGACGAGCCTGGCGCGCACCTGCGGCTGAGCAGCGAAAGTGAGTCCGGTCGGACTCGCCAAGTTGTTGTCGCGTTTGCCGTCGAAGAATGACCCGAATCTGCTGGTCGGTTTCGAGACCAGCGATGACGCAGCCGTGTACAAGATCGACGATGAGCGCGCCCTCGTGCTCACCGCCGATATCATCACGCCACCCGTCGACGATCCGGTGTTGTTCGGTAAGATCGCTGCTGCCAACGCCCTGAGCGATGTCTTCGCCATGGGCGGCAGGCCACTGGCTTGCCTGAATCTCATTGGCTTCCCGAGCAAGGACCTCGGACCTGAGATTCTTGCGGGCATCGTTGAGGGGGCCCTAGAAAAGATCACCGAAGCCGGTGCTGTTCTGGCCGGTGGACATACGACAGATGATGAAGAGCCCAAGTTTGGTCTGTCCGTCACCGGCATGGTTCACCCTGATCGATACTGGGGCAATGCGGGTGCACTGGCAGGTGACGCATTGTTGATGACCAAGCCGATTGGCAGTGGAGTTCTGTTCAATGCCAATTTGAACAAGCTCGTATCGCCTGAAGCGATGAATGCGTGCATCGACGTACTCACGACGCTGAATCAGGCCGCATCGGGTGTTCTGGCGAACTTCGATGTCCATTCGGCCACCGATGTGACGGGTTTCGGTCTCGGCGGGCACGCCTTCGAGATGGCTCAGGGGTCGGATGTGACGCTGACTCTCGATTTTGCCAGCATACCGCTGCTGGCCGAGGCATTGGATATGTATCAGAAGGGTGTCACGACGGGCGTGAATGTCGCCAATCACGAACAGATCGACCGTTTCACCCGATTCGACGGTGACCAGACATCGGCAGAGCAGGAGATCCTCGTCGATCCCCAGACCAGTGGAGGGCTGCTTGTTACTCTCCCATCGGCGCAAGCGGGCGAGGCGGTCCAACAGATGCAGGACGCAGGTGTAGAGGACGCTTGTCTTGTCGGCACCGTAGAGCCGCGCTCNGGAGACACCGCTCTNGTTATTCGCTAGACCCATCCGTACCCACGACGCCCACAAATCATCATCCAACTTTCCGTGCGNCCATCACACTGAGGANACTGTTCCATGCGCTTGCTGAGTCGTNTTTTGCTCGCTCTCACCATCTGGGGTGCTACCCTTGCACCGGCTACTGCACAGTCCGTTTTCAAATTCACAGCCATTCCCGATCAGAACACGGCCCGACTACAGGAACGGTTCGGCGGTGTGGCTGCCTATCTGTCTGAGAAACTCGGCGTGCAGGTCGAGTATATCCCGGTGAAATCGTATGCCGCGTCGGTGGCAGCGTTCAAGAATTCGGAAGTCCAGTTGGCATGGTTTGGCGGTCTGTCCGGCGTGCAGGCGCGTTTGGCTGTCCCCGGTTCGAAAGCCATCGCGCAGGGCGAGGAGGATCTCGCCTTCGTCTCCTATTTCATCGCCCATCACAGCACGGGGCTGACCACATCTGACGCGTTCCCGGCCCAGATCGCGGGGCGCACCTTCACCTTCGGATCCAAGGGTTCCACATCCGGTCGTCTTATGCCGGAGTACTACGTCCGTCAACACCTCGGCAAGGCACCGAACGAGGTGTTCGATCGAGTTGGCTTCAGTGGAGATCACTCCAAGACCCTGGCCCTGGTTCAGTCAGGTGCTTACCAGGTGGGCGCACTGAACTACAAGGTCTGGGACAACGAAGTTGCCGAAGGCAAGGTGGATACGAGCAAGGTCAGCATCATCTGGCGCACACCCGCCTATCCGGACTACAACTGGACGGTCCGTGGCGATGTCGATGCGACCTACGGCGAGGGGTTCGCCGATCGATTGCAGCAGGCACTCATCGGTCTGGAGGATCGTGCGCTGCTGGACGCCTTCCCCAGATCTCGTTTCATCGCCGCCGACAACAGCATGTATGCTCCCATCCTGAAAACGGGCCAGGCGATCGGCATTCTTCGAAAGTAACCGTGACCGTCGACCCCACCGCCGGAGGCGAGGCGAATCGCCCCGCCTCCGGCGCGAACGTCCGCGCCGTCTTCGAATTGCGCAATGTCACCGTCGCCTACGACGAAGTCCCGGCGATCGAGCGAGTCTCTCTGCGAATTGAAGAAGGTGAAAAGGTCGTTCTGATCGGTCCCAGTGGGGCGGGGAAGTCGACCCTGCTGCGCCATCTGTATGAACTCAGCGGAGAGCAAGGCGCGCTGATCCATCAGGACTACTCGCTCATTCCTCAGCTTTCCGTCTTTCACAATGTCTATGCAGGTCGCCTCGACCAGCATACGGCCTGGCGAAACTTCCGAACATTGCTGCGGCCGGATTTACGTGATATGCACACCGTGCAGCCGATCCTAGAAGCCCTCGACCTGCAGGACAAGACCCACGAACGCGTTCAGGCCCTGTCGGGAGGGCAGCAGCAGCGGGTGGCCGTGGGCCGTGCCGTTTATCGGGACGGGCAGATTCTTCTCGGTGACGAACCTGTCTCTGCCATCGATCCCCATCAGGCGGGTCGCGTCCTTGAACTCATCAAGGGGAGTGCCGCCACCGTCGTGCTGGCCATGCACGATGTACAGCTTGCCTTAGAGCACTTCTCCCGAGTCGTTGCGCTGCGAGACGGGCAGATCACGTTCGACCTGCCTGCCGCCCAGGTTGATCGAAACATGTTGAGTCACCTGTACCGCGCCGAAGGATAGTGGAGCGTGCTGCGCACGAGTCTCGTTTTCGTTGCCATCGCAGCCGTCTGTGTGGGGCTGGCAGATCTCGAGATTGCCACCCTCGAACCGTGGGATGAACTGCGCCGTATCGCTGTCGGTTTCGTCACGCCCGATGCGGGCGCCCTGACCGGTGCCAGCCAGGCTCTGCTCAACACGATCACCTTCGCTTTCTGTGGGCTCGCCCTCGGCGTCACCGGTGGCAGTTTGCTGGCCGCCGTGTTTAGCCGATCCGCAGCGGTCCGCAGCTTCTGTGCCTGCATTCGTGCGGTACACGAACTCTTCTGGGCCTTCCTCTTTCTTCCAGTCGTGGGGCTCAATCCGATCTGCGGAATCCTCGCCATCGGAGTTCCCTATGCCGGCGTCTTTGCCAAGGTGTACGCCGAGATTCTGCAAGAGGCAGACCGACGTCCGTTGAATGGCCTGCCGCCCCGCACCGGCGGCTTGAGTCGCTTCTTCTACGGTGTGCTCCC
>PATE01000073.1 GCA_002712305.1 Gemmatimonadota bacterium
TGACCGAGACACAGCGTGCCGTCATGCGGCCCGCAGGTTCGTGAGCGGTGATGAAGATCGTCGACGTGCGGATTCACCAGCTGATCGTACCCATGAAGCCGGACACGGTGCATTCAGAAGGCGTGGACGACAAGCTGTGCGCCCCCGATCCGATCACCGGTCGATCGGCCAATTTCTGGGAATTCCCAAAGTGGATCGTCGAACTGGTCGCGGACAACGGACTGATTGGTCTCGGCGAACCACGCAGAGGTGATCTCGGCGGCGCCCTCCGGAAGCAGGCGGAGATGCTCATCGGCAAACACCTCATTGACCTTCCCCTCGGGAATCTGCCGCTGCCTCACGCTGACGACTACGAATCGTACATCATCTACGAGGCCTTCGAGATGGCCTGGTATGATCTGCTCGGACACCACCTCGGCGTTCCAGTATGGCACCTGCTGGGTGGCAAACGCATCGACCGCGTCCCCATCGACTACTGGATGGGGCGATGCACCCCCGAGGCGACGGCTGAACGGACCCGGATCGCCGTGGATGAAGGTTTCCAGGGCGTGAAGATGAAGTGTGCTCTGGGCGATCCGATCGCTGAGCGTGTGCGTGCCGTGCGGGACGTGGCGCCGGATTTCAGCGTTGTGCTGGACCCGAACGAACGCTTCGATGATCCGGCCGGGGCGCGGCAAGTGTCTGAGAGTCTGGAGGGGATCGATGACGTGCTTTTCGAGAGTCCCGTGCCGCAGGATCGCCTGGACTGGTATGTGCAGTTGCGCGAAGAGATTCCGCAGAAGATCGCCCTCCATCTGACATCGATTCAGCAGTTGCTACCGGCGATCAAGGCCGACGCGGCCGATGCCTACAATCTGCTCGGCCCTCTCAAGTCCTTCGTCGACTGGGCAACCCTGGCGCGGCAATCAGGGTGTCCGACCTGGCGCGGAACGGGGATGGATCTTGGGGTCCGTGACATGAGCAGCGTGCACGCGGCGGCGGCAGCCGGCTGTGTACTGCCCAGCGATATCATCGGACACCTGCTGCGCGAGGATGATCTGCTCGTAAAGCCCATCGGTTTTGCCGAGGGGGCCCTGATCGTGCCCGACACACCGGGTCTGGGGATCGAACTGGACCGTGACGCGCTGGCGCGCTATCGCGTGGAGGACTGAATTACCTGGGCGGATCGAGGAAGGGATTCTCACCCGATTCGAGCATGGCCAGCATCAGGCTCGAGTACTTGATCATCTCCGTCAGTCGCGCTTTCCACCTGGGCCCATAGAAATCGATGAACTCCTGGAAGAACGATTGAGCCTCGGGGGAGACACCGTCGAGGTAGCCGGGCAAGAGAAACCACGGCTGGTCACAGGCATAGTCGAGGCCACGATGTCGCATAGAGTGTTCGGCGGCAGCCCGCTTCTTTACCGACAGCATCAAGGTACGCCGCAAGATGTCGGTGTGATACCGACCGCGGTGAATGCACAATTGTGTAAACAGGGCGGCGTCACCCGGCTCAAGGGAGAGTCGCAAGGCACCAGCCATTTCGTTGGACCGATTGTGAAGGCCATCGTCTGCGATGCAGATGGCATGTTCCTCTTCGGTGTAGTCGCGCAGATGTGAGCCGGGTACCAACTCCAGGTCTTCAGTAGGGCCCAGGGCGATCTGAATCTGCAGTCCTGCGCCGGTCTCCGGTACCTTCGAGACATTCGCCTCTTCACCGATCTTGTCCTTGTGCCAGAAGCCGTCTTCACTCTCTCCCGTCGGATTGAAGTAGAGGCTCGCAAGCGCGAAGAGGAAGTCCTCCTGAAGGGCGGTCTGGATGGATGCGACGAGCTTCGGCGATCCGAGCGCATCGAGAAGGAAGCTCAGATCGTCGGGATGATCACGGTGGTAGTCCGGATCGTTCACATGCCGCATGTAGTTGGCCTGGGGGCCTGCCGGTGGATTGTCGCTCCGCGGTGCGCGACGCCACTGGGTCAGCACACGGTCGCAGATGGCCGCAAGCCGTTCGGTGGTGGCTTGATCGAACATGCCGCGTACCACAGCATAGCTGGTGTCTCGAAGCGATTCGGGTCCGGGATCTGGAGCAACCATGAAATCCGACCTCTGTGTTTAGGAATCTTCGTCAATCCGTGCCATATCATGCGACAAACGGTGGCTGCCGAACATGCCTGCCCCACTCTTGAGTGACATGTACAAACCGACGATATGAGTACACCGACCATTCTACATCTTCAGGGTCCATCCAGTTCGGGCAAGACAACACTTGCCAGACGTCTGCAGGAGGATCTCGACGACCTGTACCTCTACCTGTCCGTCGACAGGTTCGCTGAAACCATCTGGCGTTGGTACGGTTTCCCAACCCTCGACGAGGTCAATGCTGCGGGTGTCCGTGGCGACTACCTGAGGGTATTCACGAACGGGTCAGCGATTATTTCGAACGCACGCTCGTCAGTCTGGCCGAAACAGGGCACAATGTCATCGTCGACGCCATCTATATGGAGGGCCTGCAAGATTGGGCACGGTTGCTATGCCCGCTCAAGGCGTACTTGATCGGTCTGGACTGTGATCTGCGATTCTGCAGCAGCGGGAGGAGGGTCGCGCGGATCGAGAGGCAGGAACGGCGGAGATTCAGTACGAAAAAGCGCATGCTCACGGTCACTACGATCTCACCGTCGACACAGGGATCTCACATCCTGGCGAGTGTGCCGCCGCGATTCGTGAGTTTCTTAACCGTGACATACCGCCCAGGGCATTCGGAGCGATCTCTGCCTAACTCGGCGCGGGTCCCTGGCTCGGGGATGCGACACTGGTCAGATGTCGTCGCAGGTGGGCGAGGTCGTGAATCAGAATGGCGCCAGACTGCTGCAGCGCTTGACCATAGGTGGCCGCGACCCTGCCGCCGACCAGCAGGTCTACCTCTACGCCGAGCCCCTGCCGTAGTCGCTGGAGTTCGCCGGGCAGCAGGGGGTCATCATCAGGGAAGACGACACTGAGGCCCACTGCACGGGCACCATGTCTCTGAGCACCACCGCAGATTTCCTCGGCGGGCAGTTCAGGGCCGAGGTAGACCACCTTCCAACCACAGGCAGAGGCGGATGCGGCAGCCAGCAAGGCGCCAATCTCGTGGCTCTGTCCACTGGGTGTGGTGACGATGATGGTCGGCGCACCTGCATTGGAGCGATCGGCACCCAGCAATCGGCCGATGAAGCTGCGAATCGTCGCACTTGCCAGGTGCTCCTCGGCGATCCTCAGCGTCCCCATATGCCATTCTTCGCCGGTCTGGTTGATGAGTGGCACAAGCACTTCGTCCAGCAGCCGAATTCGACTCAATCGTACGCCGGCATGGGCGAGCTCTTTCTCGAGGGTTTCGGCATCCAGCTGTCGTACGGCGACCATGGCACGTTCGACGATGCCAGCCGGGTCGCTGTCGTCCGCCTCAGGCCGAGGGGGACTCAGTTCGCCGGGTGCATCCTGGTGCACGAGGTCCTGCAGTTGCCNCGTGTCGAGTTGGGCGATCTGACCGATGCTGTGGCCGGCATGGGTCGCGGCACTCAGCAGTCTGAGCCTCTCAACATCTGCCTCGCTGTATAGTCGGCGGTTGGTGGCGGTGCGTATAGGCCGCACGGCCCCATACCTGCGCTCCCACACGCGGATGACATGNGGTGATAGCCCCGTTCGCCGAGATACGATGCGTATCGCCATTCCAGTCAATTCAGTCACTGAGATCCATGTCGGTGTGAGACAGATGGTGCTGGTTACACGCCCAATCTACCGAGCGGGCTCTGAATGTCAACATTCGCAGACAATGATTCGACAAGCGATCGAGAATCTTCGTCAGACATGGAATTAAATCATGTCATCGTGGAAAATCTGTCTACATATGCGCTATNTANNTANACAAANACTTGNCAANANNTAAACAATAAGTACCNTNAATGTNATNACTGACTGGTACTTCATTCAACATGACAACTATGAGCAACCCGGAGACTGATCAAGATGAGCAGAGCTTTCGTCGATTCCAGGGAGGAACGGATCCTCGATCTTTACTGGCGCGAGATCCGTGACAATCGTCCCCTGACCCGTCAGGAGGAGCATGAACTGTTCACGCGCCTGCGCGAAGGTGATGAGAGCGCGCTTCAGCCATTGGTCGAGGCCAATCTCCGCTTCGTGTTGAGGGTCGCCAACGAATACGTACGCGCCGAAGGCCCTTCGATTCTCGATTTGGTGGCCGAAGGGAACATGGGCTTGATGAAGGCCGTCGAGAACTTCGACCAGAACAAGGGGTTCAAGTTCATCACCTACGCCGTGTGGTGGATTCGCCAGTCCATCCACAGGTGCCTGGCGCAGGACCGGCGCATGATCCGAACGCCNACGAACCGACTGGAGGATTTCCGGGCCCTCGAAAAGGGAGTCGACCAACTCAGCCAGAAGGCCGGACGGAGTGTGAGTTTCGATGAGGCAGCAGAACGCGCCGGGCTGGGTTCGGCGCGGAGTCGCGGTGCCCTGTCTGCCGCTCACCGAGATCTGTCTCTCGATGCGCCACTTTCTCCTGACGGTGGCACGCTTCTGGACACCCTTCTTNCGGATCCGCCCGATGAACACCCTGAGAGTGGTTTCGACGAGATGCAGCGCGACGATGCGATCTACCGCAGCCTGGAGAAGCTAGATCGCCGCGAGTCGATGATTCTGCGGTCCTACTATGGTCTGAACGCGGAAGAGCCGAAGACGCTTGAGGAGATCGGCCACGAGATGGGTGTCACTCGTGAACGCATTCGACAACTGCGAAATCGCGCCCTATCTCGACTCCAGCGAGACTATGGCAAGTCCCTGCTCGAGTGGTCGGCGAACTAGGGCCATGNNCACGCGCGTTACACCCAAAAGGGTNGCTGTTGTCGGAACCGGGATCGCCGGTCTCACCGCCGCCTATCTGTTGAGGCGCCAGCACCGGGTGACCGTCTTCGAGGCGGCTGACTACGTCGGAGGTCATACGAACACCGTCGGCGTCGATGTCGATAGCGGTCGGTGGGACGTGGACACGGGATTCATCGTTCACAACCCCNAAGCGTATCCAAACTTCGTCGCCTTGCTGCAGCANCTCGGCGTCTCCAGCGCCTCCACGGAGATGAGTTTCAGCGTGAAATCCTTGCGCAACGGACTCGAATACGGAGCGTCGGGGTTGCGCCGTCTCTTTGCTCAGAGACGAAACGCCCTGCGGCCGTCTTTCTACCGAATGCTGTTGGATGTCCTGCGATTCTACCGCGAGGCACCCGAACTGCTTGAGGTCGGAGGGGACGACAGTACGACCCTCGGGGAGTATCTGGAGACCAAGAAGTTTTCCCGTNCCTTCATTGAGGATCACCTGATCCCCTATGGGGCCGCGATTTGGTCTGCCTCGGCTGATGACATGTATGCCTTCCCTGCGAGATTTTTCGCACACTTCTTTCACAATCACGGGTTCCTGTCGACGGAAAAACCGGCGTGGCGCGTGATCGAAGGTGGTTCGCAGCGATATGTGGAACGGCTCATCGAGCTATTTCGACATGACATTCGTCTGCGGACGCCCGTGACGTCCATCCGCCGAGACGAGGATGGAGTCCGTGTTATGACGGCCAACGGTGCTTCTCCAGAGCGTTTCGACGACGTGGTCCTGGCCCTTCACTCAGATCAGGCTCTGCGCCTGCTGAGCGATCCGAGTCCGCAGGAAGCAGACGTACTCGGCAAGCTGGGATATCAGGAAAACGACGTGGTCCTGCACACGGATGACAGAGTGCTGCCCAAACGACGTGATGCCTGGGCGAGCTGGAATTACCACGTGCCCGCCAAGAAGCAGGATCGAGTCTCCGTCACTTACAACATGAATCTGCTGCAGAGTCTGAAGGCGCCCGAGACGTTCTGCGTCACCCTCAACGGTGTCGAAGCCATCGACGAGGGACGCGTACTGAAAGAGATCACCTATCACCACCCGCGCTATACCCTTGATTCGATCACGGCTCAGCGCCGGCGGGCAGAGATCTGCGGCGTACGCAACACCCACTACTGTGGAGCCTACTGGGGCTATGGATTCCACGAAGACGGGGTCGTCAGCGCTCTGGAAGTGACCCGACGCTTCGGCGAGCCGACCATCTGATGACGGCATGTATCCACAGCAGCCTGTTTGAGGGATGGGTTCGACATCGTCGACACGCACCGGTCCTTCACCGCTTCCGCTACCGGCTGTTCATGGCTTATCTCGATCTGGACGAAATCGATGAACTCGCTGAGCGCCGTTGGCTCTTCTCCGCCAAGCGGGGTGTCCTGGCTGTTTTTCGACGACGTGATCACCTCGGTCCTGAGGCACAGCCCCTCCGAGAGGCTGTGGCAGACCTTGTTGAAGAGCAATCAGGGCGACGCCCGTCAGGGCCGATTCGTCTGCTGACACAGTTGGCCTGCTTTGGCCACCGATTCAACCCTGTGAGTTTCTACTACTGCTTCGATCCAACAGGAAATCAGGTTGAGCACGTCGTGGCAGAGATCAACAACACGCCGTGGGGCGAGCAGTTCTGCTACGTGCTGGATGTACCCAAGGACAAGAGATTGCAGGAAATGCGCTTTGGCTTTGCCAAGCGCTTCCACATATCCCCCTTCCTGCCTATGGAACACTCCTATCGATGGCGTTTCACACCACCTGAGGATCGCCTCGCCGTTCACATGACGAATATCGACGCCGACGGACAGGAAGCCTTTGACGCTTCTCTATCATTGAAGCGGAGACCTCTCACCTCACCGCAGTTGGGCCTGGCTCTGCTGCGCTTTCCACTGATGACCGTGCAAGTGATGGCCGCCATTTACTGGCAGGCCTTTCGACTCTGGAGCAAGAGATGTCCAACCTTCCCGCACCCTGGACCTCGGAATCACTCTCGTACTCGCCAGATGACCGCAGTCTGACGAGATCGAATCCCGCCCACGCCATCGCCCGGCGTCTCGTGCTGCGCTCGTTGGAAGCCGTCGATCACGGGCTCATCCACATTGTCGAAGGCGGAGAACGTCGCTGTTTTGGTCGGCCCGCGGATGGGCTCAAGGCGACGATTCACATCCATCATCCCATGGTCTATCGACGGATCCTGTTCGGTGGAAATCTGGGCGCGTCCGAAGGGCTCATGGGGGGCGAGTGGTCGTGTGATGATCTCGTCGCCCTGTGCCGCATCCTCATCCGATACGACCAGTCTCACCGGGCAGAGAATCCATGGATCAATCGGCTCCTTCGCCCGGCGACACATCTTTACCACGCATTTCGACGCAACACACGGCACGGAAGCCGCCGCAATATTGCCGCCCACTATGATCTCGGCAACGACTTCTACCGGCTCTTTCTCGATGAGAACATGATGTATTCGTCGGCCATTTTTCCGAACCCGGAGAGCACGCTGGAAGAGGCGTCGTCCTTCAAGCTCGATCGTATTTGCCAGAAGCTGGACCTGTCCGCGGAGGATCATGTGCTCGAGATCGGTACCGGTTGGGGAGGATTCGCTCTGCATGCCGCCGCCAGATACGGCTGCAAGGTGACGACGACGACGATATCTCAGGAACAGTATGACCTCGCCACCGAACGTGTTGCGGAGGCGAGGCTCTCTGATCAAGTCACGATTCTGCTGCAGGACTACCGCGACCTGACCGGTGAATACGACAAGATCGTCTCCATCGAGATGATCGAAGCCGTGGGCGCCCAATACGTCCCCACATTCTTCCAGCGTTGTGCGGCCTTGCTCAAGCCCCATGGCCGCATGCTGCTGCAGGGCATCACCATCGCCGAGTGGGCCTTCGCACGACACCTGCGATCCGTCGACTTCATCAAGAGATACATCTTTCCTGGCAGCAGCCTGATCTCGGTCGGTTCCGTCGCGGCGGCAGTTGGGACGACGGATCTACGCCTTGCCCACGCCGAAGACATTGGCCTGCACTACGCACGAACACTACGGGAGTGGCGGCGAAGGTTCCTCCATCGACTGAGCGAAGTGGCCGATCTCGGTTTTGACGATCGCTTTGTGCGCATGTGGGACTTCTATCTGGCCTACTGCGAAGCCGGCTTCAGCGAGCGCTACACGTCCAACGTCCAACTTGTGCTGGCCAGAGGAACTGCGCGCGAACCGGATCCGTTGTGGGACGTACAACCGACGTCATGATCGCTTTCGTCCTTCCATTCGTCATGATTTGGCTGATAAAGGAGCTTCGATGAAAAGAACACTCGATGCAGTGGAACGCGGTTGGGTCCCCGATGTCGCTGTGCGAGCCGGCATCCGTGAACTGGTTCGCCGACGGCGCAGGTCGTTGCCCGCAGGATCGCACGAGGCGACCAATGTCGCCTTTGCCGAAAGGCTCCGTGCCTCGCCCGTCGCCATTGCCACAACAGAGGCCAACCAACAGCACTACGAGGTGCCGGCGGGCTTCTTCGAGCTGGTCCTGGGTTCTCACCTCAAGTATTCGTGCTGCTACTATCCGAAGGGCGACGAGAGTCTGGCTCAGGCGGAGGCGGCGATGCTCGAGCTAACCTGTCAGCGCGCTGATCTCATCGACGGTCAAGACATCCTCGAACTCGGGTGTGGGTGGGGTTCCCTCACTCTGTGGATGGCGACTCATTACCCAAAAAGCCGAATCATCGCGGTGTCGAATTCGCATTCGCAGCGACATCACATCGAGCACCGATGCCAAACAAGGGGACTCACGAACGTCCGAGTGCTGACGGCAGACGCCAACGATCTGGCCGCCCAATCCCACGAGCAGATCGTTGAGGGCGCCTTCGACCGCGTCGTTTCGGTCGAGATGTTCGAACACATGCGCAACTGGCCGGCTCTACTGGCGAGGATCGCAGAATGGCTGACACCCGAGGGCCGCCTGTTTCTGCATGTGTTCTGCCATCGCGAATCTCCATATCTCTACGAGGACCGTGGTCCGAGTGACTGGATGGCTCGCCACTTCTTCACTGGAGGGATCATGCCGTCGGCTGACTTGCTCCTGCAGTTCCAGGATCACATGCAGCTCGAGCAGCGGTGGAGTGTGGACGGTGATCACTACGAACGCACGGCGAATCAATGGCTCGAGAATCTGGATCAGCAGCGAGCGGATGTGCTGCCGATTCTTGCCGCGACCTACGGGCAGAAGGAGGCTCGTCGATGGCTGCAGCGTTGGCGGCTCTTCTTCATGAGCTGTGCCGGCACGTTCGGTCACAGGAAGGGCCAGGAGTGGCGCGTTGCCCACTATCTGATGAAGCCTGCCGCAGCCTCCGATGTTTCCTTGCCTGAGTAAGCAAGGGCAGCCACGTGCACATCTATCAGCTTCGTGCCACCCAAACCCTGCCCATCGACATTCATACGGCGTGGGGATTCTTCTCTGATCCGAGGAATCTTCAGCACATCACGCCGTCCGACATGGACTTCGTGATCACATCACCCGTCCCTTCGCAGATTCACACAGGGCTGTTCATCAGCTACCGTCTGCGGGTGCCTCCAGGGGTTCCACTTCGGTGGTGGACGGAGATCAAACACGTGGAAGCCCCATCTCGTTTCGTCGACGAACAGCGAGCCGGCCCGTATCGGCTCTGGTATCACGAACATCGATTCACCGAGGTCGACGATGGGGTTGAAGTGGAAGACATTGTGCACTATGCCCTGCCTCTAGGGTGGTTCGGTCGACTGGCACACTGGCTGTTTGTCCGTCGACAACTGCAGCAGATCTTCCACTTCCGACGTCAGGTGCTGGACGAACGTTTCCCAGTCGACCACACTCTCGAGACCAAGGCAACGGCATGAATGCCGCCGAACGTCAGAGCCTGATCGGCCTTCCTGTCATCGTCCTGACAGGGATCGGCATCTCCTGGGCGGGGAGCCAGGGGGGCGTTGTCACCACGAGCGGTTTGCCCCTGTTCGCGCTGTGCGGAATCGTCGCTTTCTCGGTGAACTGGCTCGTCTTCATCCATGCGTATCGTGGTAGGACTGAGCACCTCTTCGACCTGACAGGTGGCCTCACCTACGCGGTGGTCACGGTGTTGGCCCTCGGTCTGGCTGGCCCGCAGGAGCCAAGATCGCTGATTCTCAGCGGCATGATCATCACGTGGGCGGGGCGTCTTGCCAGTTTTCTCTTCGTGCGTATTCGTCGCCAAGGCTCGGATGGTCGCTTCGATGAGATCAAGACGAGTTTCCTTCGCTTTCTGCTGGCGTGGACCCTCCAGGGTCTGTGGGTTTTGCTAACACTCGCCAGCGCCCTGGCGGCGATGACCAGCACTCATCATGTGCCTCTTGGCGCCTTCGCCGTCGTGGGAACGTTGGTCTGGCTGACGGGGTTCGGGATCGAGGTGGTCGCCGACCGGCAGAAGGCTGCGTTTCGGGGTGATCCAGCAAACCGGGATCGTTTCATTCAACACGGTCTGTGGTCGTGGTCCATGCACCCCAACTACTTCGGTGAAATCACCCTGTGGATCGGCGTGGCGATCGTAGCATCTCCTGCGCTTTCTGGTTGGCAATACGTAACCCTGATTTCACCCGTGTTCGTCCACCTCCTGCTCACGCGCATCAGTGGCATTCCGCTGCTGACCGCACGGGGGGAGAAGAAGTGGGGGCACGAGGCGGAATACCGTGCATATCGCGCACGGACCTCGCTTCTGGTGCCGCGCCCCCCACGGGCGCCCTGATGGCCGACAGACCCGCACGCTGCAGGTCACTGCAACTTGCGGTCTACTCGGCACCTCCCTGATCACATCTGTTGCTGCTTTGCCGATGGTCCTCTTTGTGCCGGCGTTCTATGCCGACCAGATGGGGCTGCCGATTGCAGCTGTGGGCATGGCCCTGGCTGCATCACGTCTACTCGACGTGGTCACAGATCCCGCTATTGGTGTCTTGAGCGACCGGCTACGACTTCCCCTTGGACGACGCAAGCCGTGGATGCTGCTCGGCACGCCACTGTTCATGATCTCACTCTGGAAGATCTTTGTGCCGGGAGAGACGGCTTCGGCTCTCTATCTGGCAGGATGGTCGGCTCTGTTGTATCTGGGATTCGCGATGATCGATTCTGATGTCGATCTACGGGATCATCCCCGCGGTCATGATGGGGCTGGGTGGCCTGTTCCTGCGCGGCTTTCCGGTCACCAAGCAGGTCCACGCTAAGGTCCGTGCCAAACTCGAGAAGCGCCTGGAAGCTCGGCCCGCTACCTGATGCCATTCCTCGACTGTTGGGCCTCGTCGCGGACATGTTGTTCATGAAACGAGTCCTCAACTGGACGGCATCCGATTTCCGCTACGTGAAGCCCGGGCGATACCAAGCAGCATTCCCCTGAATACGAGCGCGTGCAAGGGGCAGACACTCACCCAGTACAACAGCCCTAGAAGTCCAAGGGGTTCGAAGATGGCCGTCTGCCGAATTCTCGTTCGTCCGTCCTCGTCTTCGACGCTGAATCGAATCCATGCCCGTCCGGGTAGACGCATGTCAGCCTTCAACTGCAGGCATTGGGCTGGTTCGATCCTCTCCACTCGCCAGCAGTCGATCGCGTCACCAACTCGAAGCTTCTCCGGATCCCGCCTGCCACGGGACATTCCGGGTCCACCAATCAGACGATCCATCCACCCGCGCAGGGTCCATAAACCGTTCAAGGCATACCACCCGGTGGAACCACCGATCCGCTGAATGGGATCGAAGGCAGCTGCCGGGGACACACCCACGAGGATCGAACGATCGTCGAACAGGCGGTTGCCCACACGAACTCCACCGATGGGTGGATGATCCGGTTCTTCCACCGCACAGGTCTCATCTGCCAGAAGCTGAGCATCCTCCTGCGCCAGCGCTGTGGCGATGGCCTGCCTCATCCCCATACAGTCCACATCGAACAGGGTCTGAGCGGCATCAGGATTCTCAACGACCGTCGGGTGACGAGTGCTTTCGATCAGTGACCTGCCGACGCGGGCATACAAGGGAGTCACAAGTCCCAACCACAGTCCCGACAGGCGCGGTGTGAGCATGGGCACCTTGATCATGGCACGGGACAACCCTCTCTGTCTGCCATACTCGCGCATCAAGTCACCATAAGAACAACGGTCAGCGCCGCCGACTTCGATGACTCGGCCACCTCCGATGGGAACGGTGATGCTCTGCAGCAGATAGTCCAACAGGTCGCCGATGGCGATGGGCTGCGCCTGAATCTCCACCCACTTCGGCGTCACCATCATTGGGAGACGCTCTACCAGGGCGCGAATCATCTCAAAGGAGAGGCTGCCCGACCCAAGGACGATGGACGCGCGCAATTCCAGTGTGGGAACGTACGAGGCGAGAATCGCGCCCACCTCCTGCCGGCTGCGCAAGTGCGCAGACAGCTCGTCTCCGCCACCGAGGCCACCGAGATATATGATCCTTCGCACCCCGGCTTGGCGTGCGGCATTCCCGAAGTGATGGGCGGCGCGTCGGTCCATCTCCTCGAAAGAGCCCGGCGATCCCATGGAGTGGACCATGAAATAGGCGATATCAATGTCTTCCATGGCCGGCCCAAGCGTATCCGGATGCAGCAGATCGCCCACGACCATTTCTGTGCGCCCGCTCGGGGAGCCTGCAGAGCGGCCCTCGCGGACGAGGCAGCGAATATGGAGATCATCCAGTGCCTCAAGCTGTGTACGGAGCAGGCCGCCGACGTAGCCCGTCGACCCCGTCAGCAGAATTCGTGTCATCTTTTTCACCCTGCACTCTTGTCGATGGAGGACAGCTGGTAGAGTGACAGAGGCCGATCTTTTCCCTTTACCGAAAGGGGAAGCAAGGGAGAGACGCTAGCCACACTGCGCAATCGCTCGTACGCCGTATCACTGATCAGCCCTGTGTTCTGTCCCGGTGGAGCCAGCGACTCGATTCGCTTGGCCGTGTTGACCGTGTCTCCGGTAATCGAGTAGGAAAGGTGATCCTGAGTCCCCAGGTTGCCAGCCACGACCGGACCATAGTGCACACCAATGCCGGCATAGATCGTAGCGTCGACGATGTGCTGCATGCTGTCATTCAGTGCCTGCATCCTCTCCACCATCACCAGGGCACAACGCGCCGCCTTTTCGGCACTGTCTCGCAAGGGCAAGGGGGCGCCGAAGGTGACAAAGATCTCGTCGCCCACAAATTGGTTGATCACACCTTCGTGCTGGGTGATCAGCTCGGACATCAGGCGGTAGTATGTGTTGAGCAGGGCGACGACACCATCGGGTGGGAGGGACTCGCTGATCGCCGTAAAACCGCGCAGATCGCAGAAGAGAACGGCAACCTCAAGGGTCTCCCCGTGAAAGAGTGACGCGTGATTCGACTCAAGACCGCGTCGGATCACTGGCTCTGGGACGGACTTAACAAACAGGTTAAGTGTCTTCTGCTGCTCGTCATTGAGCTGACGCAACTTCCGGTTCGTGTCCTCCAACTGCGTGAGCCATCTCTGTTCCTCCAGCCGAGCGGCGGCGAGATGCTCCTCGAGGGTGACGCGCTCGGTCACATCATGCTGCACGGCCATATGGCACGAGGCTCGGCCTTGATCGTCCAGGATCGACACGATGGACCATTCCATGATGAACTCCGAGCCGTCCTTGCGGTGGTTGACGGTCCGTCTACGCCACGGCCGTTCGGATTCCAGTGTAGAGCGCAGATCTGAGAAAATGCTCAGATCTGTCCCGGGTCCCTGCAGGATTCGCGGGGATTTGCCAAGCACCTCTTCTCGAGACCACCCCGTCATGCGCTCAAAGGCTGGATTCGCGTAGACGACGAAAGGTCCGGGTCGGTCCAGATCCGGCGACGTCACGAGGACGCTCTCGGTCATGTGCTCGAGAAGTGCCCAGGGGACCAGGGCGTTCGTGGCATCACCGTGTGGCATGGCCCTCAATCTCAACCATCACTTCGTTGCGTCGAAGGAACCAAGGCATGAAAGGCGGGTCGTAACGGGCAAAGATTGGTCTCCCCACCGGCTCGAGTCCGTCGGCTCTTAGTGCGTCGAGCAATGTTTCGGTCTTGTCCTGCCATCTTTGCTCAGTCCATCGACCCGAATACGATCGAACTGCCATGGTTCGTGGCTCCATCTCGCGCAGCGTCACTCGTGGGTCGTCTGGCGACGGAAGGGTCTCCATCGTGAACGCGCGCTCCATCACAAAGGCATAGGTGTAGGCGTCCGTTGCTTGAGGGTTGACCTCATCTGCGACCTTCGTGGAGGTGACGGGGGCGGTCATCGCCATCTTCTGCCCGGCTTCATTGTTCCCGAAGATGTAGCCGGCGAGCATCTGGAAGGCCTGGTTTCCCGTGCTTCTGAGGGTCCCTTTCACGTCCACTTCGGCCACCAGATATGCGGGATACTGGCGGACCTGGTAGCCGCTCTTGCGTGAGAGGACCTCGAACTCGGGCTCTTCCAGAGACATGGCCGTTTCCGCTGTGACGAGCAGGCAACTGAACAGGACGGTGATAGCTCTCATAGAACCTCAAATGGGTGAGGGGATCGGTATAGGATCAGGATCCTGAGTTTGCCGGTGGTCGACGCCA
>PATE01000074.1 GCA_002712305.1 Gemmatimonadota bacterium
CGACGCAAGAAGGAAGAGAAGACATGCGACGACGCGTCGAAGAAGGGTAGTGCGAAGAATCGTTCGAAGGGGAACTCGAAGGCCAGCAGGAAGCCCGACCAGAAACAGCAGGAGGCCCTGCTGACGCGCATCGAAGACGCCGAGACGCGCATGAAGGAAATCGACGAAACCCTCTGCACCCCCGGCTTCTACGCTGACACTCCTGCTGATGATGTTCGCGAACTCGAACGGGAGCGTGCTCATCTCGAACGCGACGTGGCCGAGTGGACGACCGAGTGGGAACGGGCGGAAGAGACGGCTAGTCGATAGTTCGGCGAGGCTGCCTAAGTCACCTCTGTCAAGAGCTGGCCGTCCTCTCGAAACTAGCCGACTTCACTCACGAACTAACCGTTCTTGTTGACCGTGACCTCCACGCGGTGCCACCCCGTTCGGCCGTCGTAGAGATCCTCTCTTGCATCGTCCATCGGCTGCGTATCGCCTTCGCTGTCCGTCGCTCGTGCAATGACTTAAAATTTCCCACCGATCGGCAGTTCCCACTCGTAGACCCACGTCACCCAGATATTCGGCGACGACGTGGTAGCGATGGTCGCATCGTTCCATGTCGTTCCACCATCGGTGCTGACTTCGACGCGTTCGACCGATCCTTCGCCGGCTATGGCGATGCCGTGGATGAGGAAGGTCCCCTCCGGGCCGGTGCGAATATTCTGCAGCGTATAGACCACACCGCCATTGCCAGGATCTCTGACGTCGTCCCAGATCGACAGGGGTGCGTCGACGCGTGAATTGATCGTCGCAAAGGCGTCGTTCGACCAGCGAAAAGGTCGGTTCTCGGGTTTGCTCTCCCAGTAGCCCAGGTAGTTCTCATTGATCAGCTCGATGTGTGTGATCCACTTGGGCATCTTCTGACCATAGTGCCCCGGATTGATCAGCCGGATCGGATACCCGTGTTTCGACGGCAAGACCTCGCCATTCATCTCCCATACGAGCATCACGTTGTCGCGCATGGCACGTTCGATGGGGATCGACGTCGTGCACTGGTCGACACTGGTAAACTTTACATACGTGGCCTCCGACGTGGGACCCGCGAGATTTAGCACGTCGCTGAATCGGGTGCCGCCCCACTCGGCATTGCCGATGAGAGGCCCACCGATCCAGTTGCCGATGCACTGCATCGTCATCACCTGACGCTGCATGGGCATGGCCAGAATGTCGGCGTAGGTCAGTGAGTTGATCGCATTGTCCACCAGACCGTCGATCTTCATCGACCAATTTTCGGACTTGATGTTGGGATCGTAGGCCTGGCCATTGATCGACTGCAGATAGAACCGATCGTTGCTCGTAATCGACGGCTCCGGCAGTTGGTCGGACGTCATCGGCTCACCGTCGATCTCCATCTCCGGTGCTGCGGGCATCTCGCGGAATTTAACGGAGTTGCTATCACATCCCCACTGGGGCACGATGGTCCAGATCGCCGCGAGTCCACCGGCGCGCAGAAAGCGGCGTCTCGAAGACTTGGCCATGTCGCCTTCCTCGTTTTTGGATTTGTCAGCCGCCATAAGAGATCCCCACCCCCCATGACGCACCTGCACCGACATTCTCACCACTTGCTGCCCACTCCATGAGCAGATCCAGCCAGAACTGCTGGTGCACTCGCAGGGCACCGTTGAGTCCCAGCCGCACATCGTCACCTTCTGAAACCTGAATCCTGCCGCCCGCGAGGCCCAGATTGGTCACCTTGCCCGTCCGTGTATCCCGGGCGTCGACGAACCCCTTGAGAAAGAGGCGCTCGTGCGGCGCGGCGCTGACCTCGGCGAAACCGACCCACTGATTCGAGAACAGGCCGGTGCGCCATCGATGTCCACCCTCTACGCCGAGATACATGGGGATGGGAAACAGCGAGCGGGCGAACAGGAGCCGTGTTTCCACATCCACATCCCCCGTCCCCAAGGGAGGCTCGTAGGAATCGTGATATCCGGTGGGGATTTTCACGGACACGTAGGGCGAAAACACCCTCAGGAGAGGCTTAATTCGGATCCTCTATCCACGACAGATCCTCGCGGAAAATCCTGAGCGCTTCTACTCCCCGACGATCAACGGCTCCTGACCCGGCGAGTAGGCATCCGGATCGGTGGCCATCACTCCCTTGGGCAGACGGATCGGCCCCTCGAGGATCGGATCGTCCGTCGTGCGCATCCAGTCGTCGAGACTGGCCCGCAACTCAGCCTCTACCGAGGCCAGCTCTGGTTGGCCGATCAGGTTGTTCTGCTGATCGGGGTCGAAATAGTGGTCGTATAACATCTCCTGATGGCGGGGCAGCGCCGCCCAGTCGTGATCCACCAGATCCTGCTTGGCCGGTGTGTCATCCGTATTCGGCAGCACCAGCGTCTCGCGCTCGTCGAAGCGGCGAATCAGAATGTGTCGATCCGTTCGCACCGCCCGCATCGGTTCGTAGGCGGCATGGAAGGTCTGCTCGAGAAACAGCCGATCCCTCAGCGACGTGACCTGGCCGTCGACCAGCGGTAACAAGGACTCTCCCTGCAGCCAGTCAGGGTGATCGATCTGCGCCAGGTCACAGACCGTGGGGAACAGATCCATGAGCGAGACCATGCCGTCCAGGGTCTTTCCCCCGTCGAAGTGAGCCGGACCGCGGGCGACAAAATACGCCGCATTGCCATGCTCGCCGACACTGCCGATGTGCAAGGGCCACTGCAGGCCGTGATCGGTGAAGGCGAACACATGGGTGTTGGCATCCTGCCCTGTCTCGGCCAGCGTCGTCAGAATCGCCCCGAAGGCGTCATCCATCTGCCGGGCGCTGCGTTTGAAGCCGGCCGCCATCTGCCGCAGTTCCGGTGTATCGGGAAAGGGTCGAGGCGGCACACAGTGGTCGGCATTCTCCGCCGGAAATCGGTCGGGTTCGGGCTCCGGATACGGCGTGTGCGTCTCGGTCGTGCCCACGTTGAGGAAGAAGGGCTGTCTCGGCTTGGTCGCCAGCCATTCGCAGACCGCCGGCGCAACGTCGGCGGCGATGGCACTGTCATTTCGAGTCAACGCGTGGTTGTAGGCGTCGGAAAACGCACCCTTGCTGTGGGGCACCACGTGTTCGATGCCACAGTGGGCCGTGTCGTAGCCGCTGGCTGCCAGAACGCGGGAGATGTGACGCTCTGGGTTGGCCAGAGCGAAACCACGGTGGGCGAGACCGAGCATGCCAGCGCAATGAGGAAACTGCCCCGTGAGGAAAGCCGCTCGACTCGGCGAACAGGAGGGCGCCGCCGAAAAGGCGCGGCGGAACAGGGCCCCTTCGCGTGCCATCTTCATCAGATTCGGCGTGGGTACGGCGTGCCCATAGGGTTCGATGAAACGACCCGTGTTGTGGGCGTGGAGGAAGACGATGTTGGGTGGCGATGCGCTCATGTCAGCAGTCTCGGATTCAGCGTCGTGATTTCTTCCTGGAAGTCTTCTTGCTGGAGAAGTTGCCTGAATACCCCTTGGTGAGATGCCATCCGTGGCCCTTCTCGCAGGCATACACCCGCAGTTCGGCGCCCTGTTCCTTGCGCAGTATGTCGGCTCGCCGCTGCGCTTCCGATTCGTTGCGGTAGGTGTCCTTCGGTTTGCCATCCGACCCGGTACACACGGGGCACTTCGTGCTCGGTGTCTGTCGATTCTCTGCCGCCAGATGCCACATTCCGCACGTATCACACTGATAGGGCGCCATCTTGCGGCCATAAGCCTGGCGCGCGTGATCGGCCCCCTCCTGCGCATCGCGCTGAGATTCGTATTCCGTCAGCGGCTTGCCCGAGGACTTTCCGATGCAGGTCTGGCTCTTCATGCGGCACCGTCGGCCGGTAGTTCGAGACCAAAGGACTGCGCATAGAGCCGGCTCACATCGTTCAGATTGCCATAGAAGGCGCGCGCCTCGTCGTCGCCGTGCTGCCAGAACAGGGGTGGGATCACCGAGTCATTCGCCAGGGGCGCACGATCACGATGGCCGTAGTAGATCTGCATCGTCTTGCGCTCGGCCGAGGTGGGTCGGGTCGTGGCCGTATGCAGCACGGCCACATTGAACAGGCAGACCGTTCCCGCTTTGCCGTGTATGTCGACACATCCACCGCGCGTCAGCTGTTCGTCGTTGTCCGTGAGAATCGGTTGCTCGATTCCCTCCGGCGACAGTGAGAAACAGTGGGTGTCTGGTTCCACATCCGACAGATACAGCATCTGCTGGATGTAGTCCATGCGCAGCGGGTGTTCTGGCCAGTGTGGACGATCGCGATGCCAGCCCTGATGCAGCTCGCCATCGTAGGCACCCATGAACCGTGCACCGATCTCACCGAAACAGACAGGTCCTCCCATCAGTTCCACCACGGCGTCGTATACCTTCGGATGACGAACGACTTCGTCGAAGGCCGGGGTCGTGCACAGCGCGTCATAGTTGGCTTCCTGATGGTGGCCATATCGATGCCAGCGATATCGCCGCTCATCTCGATCTCGGTCGAACAGATCGACGAAGTGCGCCAGCTCATCGGCCGAAACCCAATCGTCGCGCACGATGTAGCCGTGGGTGCGAAAGAATTCGACATCCGTGTCGGTCAGTGCCCTCATGTGTGCCGTGTTCTCCATAGAATCGGTTCGTAAACCCTCCCGTTTCGTGTGAGTAAGGAAACCGGGACCCCCACAAGCGACAAGGCCTCCTTGACCAGAGAAGTTGAACTTTTGAGTTGACATTCCGACTCTCCCATGGAAATGGATCAAGCTGCAGCGGACGTTCGTATGATTCGCGAGACCATCGATCGCGCCCGCCACCAATTGGCCGCCGGTGGTGGCGGACACATCATGATCATCTGGGGAATCGCCTGGGTCCTCGGCTACTCGGCCACCCATCTATTGGAGAATCACCTGGTGGGCTACCTGGGGGCCATCGTCAATTCCACGACCGGCATTGCCAGCTACATCACGGGACGCATGTACGGATCGAAGGTCAAGGGACACAGCGAGAATCGGATCTGGGGCTTGTGGATGGCCCTGTTCGGTTTCGGCATCCTCTGGATCTGGCTTCTGGGGATCAACACGAGCAATGACATGGGCATGTTCTTTGGCAGCCTGGCCATGTTCGGCTACGTCGTGGTGGGGCTGATGCTTGCAAGTCGGTTTCTCGTCGGCCGGGACTGGCGATCACCGGACTGTCGGTTGCGGGATATGTCCTGTTCCCCGAGCACTTCTCGTTGTGGATGGCCCTGACCGGTGGCGGCGGCCTCATCGCGGGTGGTGCCTACGCCCTGCGCGCCTGGCGCTGAGCGCGGGCCCATGGATCTCGATTCTGTCATTCATCAGCCGACCCGATTGCAGATCATGTCCTCGTTGGTCAGTCTCGACGGCCAGCCCCAGATCGATTTCACCGAGCTGCAGAAGCTGTTGGAACTGACACCGGGCAATCTCAGCACCCATTTGGTAAAACTGGAAAACGCGGGATATGTGGAGGTGACCAAGGAGTTCGTGAAGCNACGGCCCAAGACCTGGGTGGCCATCACCGATGCCGGCATGGAGGCCTTCCGCCGTCATGTGACAGCTCTCGAAAAGGNCCTCGGCCTCAAATGAGACGTCGAAGCGCACAGGGGACTTGAGCGACCACCTGCAAGATCGCTGATTACCGCCTCTCCCCTACCAGGAAGGTGGTGATGGCACAATTCGACTACATCGATTTCGACCGCGAAATCTGGGACGCCGAGCTGGAGGACTTCGTCCCCTCCACCGTCTACGACATGCATGTCCACATGTGGTCCGAAGCCCATGCACCGGAGGGCGGTGACCCCACGTCGGGGCTGCGCTTCGAATCGGACTACGCCGATCTCTCACGCTGGGCCGAGCAGNTGTANCCGNGGCGCGAGGTGCATTNTCTCGTCCTGGGGACCCCCGTTCCCGGCCTGGACGTGAGCGGACACAACGACTGGCTGGCCTCGCAGATGGCGGCCGACCCGGCCTCGGCCGTCAACATGCTGGTCACACCCGACATGTCAGCCGACTACGTNGCCNACCAGGTGAACAAGCACNATTTCCTCGGTCTCAAACCCTACCGCACCTTTGCGTCCGATCCGGCCGAGGCACGCATCCGCGACTTCTTGCCCGAGCACCTGATCGAACTCGCCCACGACATGNGGCTGGCCATCACCATGCACCTGTCNAAGCGAATCGGGCCAGCCGACCCCGAGAACCAGGAAGATCTCGAGCGTTACANAAGGCAATACCCACGTGCCCAGTGGATCCTCGCCCACTGCGCCCGTGCCTTCAATGCGTTCATGATGGAGGGGGCCATCGAGTTTCTGTGCGGCCTGCCGAACATCTGGTATGACACGTCCGCCGTGAACGACATGTATACCCATTTTCTGCTGATGGAACACGAGGATCGGCGNCGTGTGATGTTCGGATCCGACAACATCGTCGCCGGCTGCGCCCGCGGGAAATACGTCACCTACGGTCACGCCTGGGAATACTTCGCCGGCCACGGTGACTTACCGCATTGTAATCCGACACCAACCCTCGTGATCTATGAGCAGTTGCGGCAGGAGCGACAGGTCGCGGACATGCTCGATCTCACGCCGGATGAAATCGAGGATCATTTCTCCCGCAATGCCCAGCGATTCCTATCCATGATGCGCGAAGGTCGTTCGTCGTGATAGCCNGGGTTGGCCAGGTGGCCGGAGGAACGGGATAGATCTCTTGAGAGGATTGGCCGACTAGTTGGTCGACGTCGTCATCCACGACTTGATTTGTTCCAGNACGACGTGGAACTGATTCGGCCCCTCTGCCCGTGCATTCTGCAACGCGCCCTGAAGAGCCGCGTGGATGAGCATGGCTTGATCATCTGATGTATTCGGATACGACATCCGGCCCTTTGATCTGCCTTCTTCCAACAGACGCGCCAGCCACCAGTGACCGAGCTGATAGTACTCGTGCAGCTCATCCTTGACGCTGTCACCGATCACGTTGTGTTCGACGCGCAGACACCCCATGGGGCAGATCTTCGTCCCAGAATCCGCCAGATTGCAGCCGCCCCGCAGGAAGGCATCGAGACGCGCCCACGGATCNTCGAATTGCTCGTCCAGGTTGGCCAGGAATTGGCGGCGTGACTCACGGAATCGCGCCACCAGAGCGCGGGCCAACTCCTCTTTCNTGGGAAAGTGGTGATGGATGCTCGCCTTCGAGATTCCGAGACGCTCCGACAGATCTGCGTAGCTGAACGAGCTGAAGCTGCGCGTCTGCAGGAGATCCGTTGTCGCCTCGAGGATCTGTAGTTTTCGATCGACAGCTGCGGCAGTCGGCATCTGAGCACTCCCGTCGGGGGCCAGTGAGAAACACCTCTGCTGCCATTTTGCCTACTAGTCGGTCAGCTTGTCAATCGAGAATTTAAGAGCGCCAGGCTCAGTCGATCTCATCCTTGCGCACACAGGCCACCTGCTGCCCGTCCCCTACGTCCTCGAGCTGCGGCACGCCCTCTCGACAAACATCAGTGGCGAAAGGGCAGCGGGGATGGAAGGCACACCCTGAGGGAGGGTTGACCGCACTGGGTGACTCGCCGCGAATNGGCTCGCGTTCACGGCGCTGGCTCGGATGCGAAACGGGCACGGCATCGATCAAGGCGCGTGTATACGGGTGAGCGGGACGCTCGAAGATCTGNTCCTTCGTGCCCAACTCCACGATGCGACCCAGATACATGATGGCCACACGATCACTGATGTATTCGACGACGGACAGATCGTGGGAGATGAAGATGTACGTGAGCCCAAGATCCTGCTGGAAACGGACCATCAGATTCAGAATCTGTCCCTGCACAGAGACATCGAGCGCCGACACCGGTTCATCGGCGATGATCAGCTTCGGTCCAAGCGCCAGGGCCCGTGACACGCCGACACGCTGGCGCTGCCCACCGGAAAACTCGTGGGGATATCGGTTCTGCCAGGCCGGTTGCAGACCCACTTGCTGAAGCAATTCATCAACCCGCGTCTTGCGCTCAGCCATCGTACCCTGACGATGGATGTCCAGCGNCTCNCNGNCGATCTCACCGATGGTGATGCGCGGATTCAAGCTCGAATAGGGATCCTGGAAGATCATTTGCACATTTCGCCGCAACTTGAACAGATCGGACTTCGATGCGTGTGCCAGGTCATCGCCCTCGAAATGCACTTCACCCGAAGTGGGCTCTTCCAGTCGCATGATCGTGCGACCCAACGTCGACTTCCCGCACCCTGACTCACCGACGATGCCGAGGGTTTCACCAGCCTCCATGTCGAAACAGACGGACTCGACCGCCTTCACGTCGCCGCGATGCCCCCCGAAGAGTCCACCCCGCACCGGGTAATACTTGCGCAGATCACGGACACTGAGAATGGAGACGTTCACCGGGCCTGCCGTCGCCTCAGTCACGGATTCGCTCAAGGCACCACCTCAAGGGGGTGATGGCAGGCCGACCAGTGGGATGAAGAGATCTCATCGAGGGGCGGGTCCTGTGCACGGCACGTCTCATCGGCGTGTGCACATCGATCTGCATAGCGACACCCCACAGGTGGATCCAACAGCGACGGCACGACACCTTCGATCGTCGTCAGCGCCTGATCCTTGGACACACCGCGTCGTGGAATGCTCTCAAGGAGTCCACGTGTGTAAGGATGACGCGCCGCGTCGAACAGTTCCGTCACCTCACAGCGTTCGACCACCTTGCCCGCATACATGACCGCCACATCATCACACGTTTCGGCGATGACTCCCATGTCGTGGGTGATGAGGATGATCGCCGTACCCAGTTCCTCCTGCAGCTGTTTCATCAGGTAGAGAATCTGCGCCTGCACCGTAACATCGAGAGCCGTCGTCGGTTCGTCGGCGATGAGCAGATCAGGGCGACACATGAGTGCCATGGCGATCATGATGCGCTGCTTCATCCCCCCCGACAGCTCGTGGGGATACTGACCGAGCCGATCCTCGGCGTCCGCGATGCCCACCATGCCGAGCACCTCGATCATGCGTTGGTCCGCGGCCTCGCCAACCAGATCGAATCGCTTCTCCAGCACCTCACCCAACTGTTTGCGGATCGTGAAAACCGGGTTCAGCGACGTCATGGGGTCCTGGAAGATCATGGCGATCTGATTGCCTCGGATCTCCGGCAGGGCGTCGGTCTCGAGGCTGAGCAGATCCTGACCCTTCCACAGAATCTTTCCACCTTCGATACGGCCTGGTGGTTCCGGAATCAGTCGCATGACCGACATGGCGCTCACACTCTTCCCACAGCCCGACTCACCCACAATGCCGAGGGTCTTGCCCTTCTCGACATGGAAGGACACACCGTCGACGGCCTGCACCACACCGTCCTCGGTGTCGAAGACGGTGACCAACCCCTGAACATCCAGGAGCCGGTCTTCCGTGGCGGTGTCGGTGGAAACAGAAGGGGTCAATACGATCCTATTCGCCCGAACTTGCCGCCCGCAAGGCAGCCTCGATGCGATCCTTCACCTGATATGGATCGGCATCGACCACCGTGTCCTCGCCGAGGGAACGCCCTTCTTCCATCGCCTCTTCCAGGCGCGCCTGTCGCTCGGGATCGATCCAGAAGACCTGCCATTCCGTGATCTGCTGCGTGCGTTTGGGCAGAAACCACTCTGGCCAGCGGACGTAGTCCCAGTAGACGAAACGAATGAAGGGTGCCTGCCAGAAGGGCACGTAGAAGGCTTCGTCCTGCACGATGGAATCCAGTTCGTGCATCGCCTGCAGCCGACGCGTCCTGTCGTTGTCGAATCGATAGACATCGATGAGGGAGTCAGTATACGCCGTTCCGAAGGAGGACAGATTATTGTTGTTCGTCGTCTCCTTGTAGATGGAGCCGAAATACTGATGAGGTCCGGGGAACCGACCTGTCGTTCGGTTGGTGAGGGTCACTTCGTATTCGCGTTCAAGGCCATTGCGGAAGTTCGTGCCCGGCTCGAGCAGACGCAGCTCCATTTCAACGCCGAAGCGTTCGAAGGTCTGCTTCACGACGGTCATATGACGCTCGAGCCCCTTGCTCCCGTAAGAGAGGACGAACGCAGCGCGAATTCCATCCTCGCGGACGAGAATCCCGTCCTCTCCGCGCTTGGCGAAGCCCGCCGCACGCAGATGCTCACGCGCCTTTCGCGGGTCAAATCCGTAGGGCACCAGATCGGGGTTGGCGTATTCACTGCCGGTAAAGGCCGAGATCTGACGGTAGTAGGCGTTGTACATCAACTTCTCGTTCACCTCGTCAAAGTTGACGAGATACTGCACCGCCTTACGGAAGTCTTTGTTCTGGAAAAGGGGTCGCTCCAGATTCATGAAGAAGCCATACATGCCGCTGGGGTAGTCGACGAACATCCGTTTGCGATGGGCCCAACCATTGCGCACCGCCTCGAAACGCATGTCCTCAGCCCAGATCTTGGCAGTATTCACCCGATAGAAGCTCAGCTCACCCTTCTTGAAAAAATCGAGTCCTCGATTCTGGTCTTCGATCACGCGGACATGAATGCGATCGACATTGTACATGCCCTGCCAGTAGTGAACGACATTACCCCACCAGTCCGGTACACGTTCGAGAACTACATACTGGCCCGCCTCCTGTTCGGTGACCAGATAGGGTCCTTGAACAGGCACAATCGTCGTGTTGTAGCGCTCGGGAAATCCTTCTTCCAGCGTCACTGCATGTTTGGGCGTCGCCCATAGATCGAAATTATCGAGGGGTCGCCAGCTCTCGAACTTGCCCACGATCTTCAGCACATGCGGCTCGATGGCGACGACCTCTTCGAAATAGTCGGCAGCATAGCTGTTGAAGAACGGGTCGACGATGTGTTCCGACCGCATCATGTTCCACGTGTGAACGTAGTCCTCGGCTGTCAGCGTTTCGCCGTCCGACCAGCGGGCCTCTGGACGTAGCTTGAAGTAGATCGTCCGCTGATCCTCCTGCACCGACCAGTGAGTCGCCATAGAAGGGATGTAGTTGTCTGTCGTGGGATGACGCGCGACCAACGTGAAGTCCATCGTCGAGCCCCGCCGCCATCTGGCAAAGCCGTCGTTTGCGTTGGGCCCGACGATACGCATCGTCAATGGATACGCCGTCGTAAAGGTGTACAGCGTCCCACCCTTCAGGGCAGCCGGATCACCAATGGGCGGATCGTCCATGTTCGTCTGCCACTCAATACCGGACAGGTCCTCGGCCGATGCGGGCGGGACGATGGCCATCAGGACCAACAGACAATTCAAGAGAATTCGCAGATTCATGATTTCACCTCTCGGGCTTTCGAAGCCGCTTTCAGCGGTACTGGGCATACTGTTTGGGGTCGAACGCTTCTCGAATCGACTCGCCGATCATCGTCACCAGCAGAAGGGTGAGCGAAATCGCCGAGAATGGCGCAATGCTGAGCCAGATCTTGTCTCGATTCTGACTGTCCATGGCTTGATCGATCATCTCCCCCCAACTCGGTGTCGGTGCGGGTAATCCATAGCCCAGATAATCGAGGGCCGTCAATGCACTGATGGCACCTACGATGGCGAAGGGTGTGATCGTCACGAGCGGCGTCAGACAATTCGGTAACAGGTGTTTGAAGATCAGTCGACGGCGTGACGCTCCGAAGGAACGCGCCGCCAGGCAATACTCCTTCGTTTTCTCGCGATAGATCTCGGTGCGCATGTAGTAGGTCATACGGATCCACTCGAACAGGCCCATGATCGCCAGCAACAGCAGAAAACTCGGCTTGAAGAAGGTCGCCAGCAGGATGACCACATACAGAAAGGGCAACGTCGACCAGACTTCGATGAAGCGTTGGCTGAGAATATCGAAACGCCCCCCAAGGAATCCCTGCATGGCGCCGATGATGGTGCCGAGAAGCTGACCCACGAAGACGAGGGTCACGGCGAAGAAGATGGAGATGCGGAAGCCATATAGAAGACGCGCAAAGACATCGCGGCCCTGCGAATCGGTGCCAAACCAGTGCCGTCCATCCGGCGCGTTTGGTGGCGGCGC
>PATE01000075.1 GCA_002712305.1 Gemmatimonadota bacterium
TCGGTGTATCCTCACTTTGGTGAGGATACACACCAGGACCATCGCCACATCGCCCGTGCCGCCGCACCTGCAGCTCGATCGGTCCGCAATCCGTTGTTCTTCGAAGGTCTGTCCTCCCAATATTTCGACCCGAGTGTCTTTGTCGACACCGGGGATGTCATTCACCAGAAGTTAGGTGCCCTTGAGGCCCATGCGTCACAGATCAGTCGAACCAACATCGAACAGATGAACATCGTCGACATCGCTCAGCCGGCGGCACACTTTCGCGGAATTCAGGGACGCGTTACACACGCAGAGGGATTCGTCCCCGTCCGCTATTTCATGTAACGGTTAACGGATAGGAGTTTCAGTTGAGGACAGCTGCCCCCACCCAAGTCCATGTGCCGATGAACGATCTGGCACTGCAGCACGCGACCATCGCTTCAGAAATCGAGGAGGTGATACGAGAAACGGTCCAGAATTGCTCCTTCATTCTCGGCCCTGCGACGGCGGCTTTTGAGCAGGCCTATGCGTCATTTTGTGGCGTTGATCACTGTGTCGGGGTCAGCAATGGCACCGATGCACTGACGCTGGCTCTGAAATGCCTCGATCTCAAACCCGGGGATGAGGTCATCACCACGCCGCACACTTTTGGAGCCACGGCAGAAGCGATCGGCCATCTCGGCGCCCGGATCGTTTTTGCCGACGTGGAAGAGGACTATCTGACGCTCGATCCCGCCCGTGTGCAGGAGAAGGTGACGGATCGTACGCGTGTCATCATGCCTGTCCACATCTACGGTCATCCAGCGGATATGGACCCCCTGAAAGAGATCGCTCAGGCGAGCGGAGCCGCTTTGATCGAGGACGCAGCGCAGGCCCAGGGTGCACGTTACAAAGGTGAGGTCGTCGGCTCGCTGGGTCGGGCGGGGTGTTTCAGCTTCTATCCCGGGAAGAACCTGGGAGCTTACGGTGATGCAGGAGGCATCACCACCTCCGACGAAGCCATGGCCACACGCATGCGCTCGCTGCGCAACCACGGTCAGATTGCGGGTGGCCCGAAATTCTCCTACGCAGAGCTGGGGTTCAATCACCGAATGGATGGCCTGCAGGGTGCGGTCCTGGGAGTGAAGCTCCCTCATCTCGATGGATGGAATGCACGCCGGCGTGAGATCGCCCAACGCTACGAGGAAGGGTTGGCCTCCGTGGATGGGCTGCGCCTGCCGTCGGTGGCATCGTGGGCGACCCCCGTGTATCACCTCTACGTCGTCCGCTGCGACAACAGGGATGGTCTCGCCGCGGCACTGAAGGCTCGCCAGATCGACACGGCTGTGCAGTATCCGATGCCTCTGCACGCCACGCCGGCCTTTCATGATTGTGGCGCCGCCATGGGAGACCTACCGGTAACGGAGAAGGCCTGCGAGGAAATCATCTCCCTGCCGATCTTTCCTGAACTCGAAGATGACCGCGTAGACCTGGTCATCGAAGCCGTGCGAGATTTCTTCGGGGCTTGATCGGCACCAAACGCCGCTGGATTCCCCTGGAAAAACCATGATTTCACACTCATGCCCCACCGTGGGGGAAGAGGAAGCCGCCGCTGCTGCTTCGGTGGTCAGCTCGGAGCGACTGGCTCAGGGGCGTCAGGTTGCCGCCTTCGAAGAAGAGATGGCCGACAGGCTCGGCCGCCGATACGCAGTTGCTGTGTCTTCGGGTACGGCGGCTTTGGCGCTGACCCTTCGAGCTTTGGGCGTTGGGCAATCACCTGTCTTAATACCGTCGTATGTCTGCAGTGCACTCTTGCAGGCGGCACATCATGCCGGTGGGCGGCCGCTCCTGGCCGACGTCGAAGAAAGGGACGGCAACTTCGATCCATCCGCCATTTCGGATGCCTCCGATCCGACCATCATCGTCCCCCACATGTTCGGCCAGCCGGCTGACGTAAGGTCCATTCAAGAAGCCAGTCGCGCTCACGCAGGACCTCCTTGATCAGGTTGTCGCCATGCGCCAGCGCATGGAGCCGGCCATCGAGCGGGGCAGAGCGCCGGGAGTGGACATCAAACGGGGTACCGGTGGCATTGTGGACGTTGAGTTCATTGCGCAGATTCTGCTGCTCGCACACGGTCATCTGCGCAAGGGGCTGCGCCATGCAAACACCCTTGTTGTACTCGAGCGGATGATCGGAGAACGGTTGTTGAGCCCCCCGACGGACGCGAATTGCTTAGTGGCTACGAGAGGCTTCGGCAGGTACTCAAGCCAATGCGTCTTGTGGATCGCAGCAGCAACACCCTGCCCGACGGGCCTGCCCTTGAGGCCCTGGGACGAGCCGTTGGCTTCGACACACCCACAGATCTCACCTCGCAACTCGAACGCTTAATGCACCGACTTCGCACGCTGTAACAGGACATCATCGATCACTTGCACAAGGACCTTCCAGGAGAGAACTCTACGTGAGCCAGGTCACATCGACGGGCTCGGCCTGGTTGACGGCAGCCGGTGCTGGGGCTCGATGGTTGGTGGGAATCATCTTTGTGGTCGCCGGTCTGGCCAAAGCCTATGAACCGGTCCTCTTCTACTGGGAGGCGATCTCTTACGTAGAGTTGCTCAATATCGAACGTGAGAGTTGGCCCCAACTCGGAGCCCTCGCCGTTTTCGTCCTGCCCGTGCTGGAGACAGGGGTGGGCGTGGCGTTGATCGCCAACTGGCACCGACGTTGGACCTTGTCGCTGGCTATCGCCATGATGGGGCTGTTTATCGCTCTTACCGGCCATGCCTGGCAGCAAGGCGCAGAGATCAACTGCGGCTGCTTTGGTACCCTCGTGGAGCGGACCCCGGGCGAGGCCCTGGTCGAAGATCTCTTCATGATGGGGGCACTGCTCGTCGCCTGGCGATGGGGCACAGAGCGCTGGGTTCCCTCCCTCGACTTACGGGTGATTCTCGGTGTCGCTGCCCTCAGCCTCGTGCTGGTGTTGATCGGCTACCTGCCAGAGTCTGACCGAATCGCCAGTTCCGACCTAAAGCCCGGTGTGTCCCTGAAAGGGCTGGATTTGGCCGGCGCCGACGTCGATCTGTCAGAGGGCACCTATCTGGTCGAATTGTTCAGTCCCCGATGCGGCCGCTGCGCAGCGGCGGTGCCCAAGCTCAATTACTGGGCCGAAACTCCTGGGGTGCCACCCATCGTGGCCCTGCACACCTTTCCTCCCGAATCGAAATACATCACAGATTTCGTACGTCAATTGGAGCCGAAATACGTCATCGCTAGTATTTCGAGTTCAGATTGGAAGCGTCTGACGTGGCGGCACGGTTGGCCGCGACTGGCTCTGGTGGAGGATGGCGAGATCCAGCGTGTCTGGGAACACTCTGGGATGCCATCGGCTCGATATCTTGTCGAATTGACGGCCAACTCAGAATCCGACTAATGCCAACGGACCCTAGTTCATGCATGTAACTCATTGGGAGACAATTGTATGACTGTAACTTCTGAAAGCTCTCTCGCCATCTCTGGGGGGAAACCCGCCGTCACCGAACCGCCGGGCGACCTGTTCACCTGGCCGATCATCACCGAGGCGGATGAGACCGCCGTGCTCGAAGTCCTGAGGCGGGGCGGGATGTCTGGCATGGACGTGACCCTCGAGTTTGAGTAGGATCTCAAGCAGTGGTTTGGCATGCCCCACGTGTTGTGTCACAACACAGGGACTGCGGCGATTCAGGCTGCTCTTTGGGCGGTCGGTGTGCGGCGAGGCGATGAGGTGATCTCTCAGAGCATGACCTATTGGGGCAGTTCGCTACAGGTTTTCTCCCTGGGGGCGACGGTCGTGTTCAGCGAGATGGATCCCAATACGTTGACCCTCGATCCCTCCGATATCGAACACCGCATTACCGAACGCACCAAAGCGATCGTTCCCGTCCATTATTGTGGTCATCCCACCGATATGGACCCGATCATGGAGATTGCTGAACGCCATGGGGTGAAGGTCGTGGAGGACGTCTCTCACGCCCAGGGAGCCCTGTACAAGGGTCGACTCGTCGGGACGATCGGCCATGTGGGCGCCATGTCGATCATGTCGGGGAAGTCGCTGGCCTGCGGCGAAGGTGGGTTCCTGGTGACGGGTGACCAAGAGATCTATGAGCGGGCCGTTGCCTGGGGGCACTATAGTCGTACGGGAAAACTTGAGAACCCTGACCTCAAACCGTTGGCGGGCATGCCTTTAGGTGGCTACAAATACCGAATGCATCAACTCTCATCCGCCGTGGGGCGAGTGCAGTTGAAGGGGTATCGGGAACGGATGACGGTCATCCAGGATGCGATGAATCACTTCTGGGACCGTCTTGAGGGCACCCCAGGGTTGCGTGCCCATCGACCGCTCGTCGCCTCCGGAGATACGATGGGTGGCTGGTACGCTGCTCACGGCCTGTATCGGCCGGAGGAGCTGGATGGACTGCCCGTCTCTCGCTATTGCGAGGCGGTGAACGCAGAGATCACGAGCGGTTTTTCTGTTCGTGGGGGGGCGAATCCTCTCATGCACCTGCACGCCGTGCTCAATGAGGCGGACATCTATGGCGACGGCAAGCCGACACGAATCGCCTTCGCGGACAGAGATCTTCGTCAGCCTCAAGGCAGCCTCCCTGTGACGGAGTCACTGCCGGAGCGGTGTTTCTCCATTCCCTGGTTCAAGCACTACCGGCCCGAGCAGATCGATCAGTATGCCGAGGCGTTCCGCAAGGTCGCCGAGAATGCGGAGCAATTGCAGTGAGTTCGAGCATCAACCCGCTGCGGCCTCGACTTTTCGGATATGCCACCCTGTTTCGCGCCCGACTCGAGTCGGATCGTTTCGAGCCCGTCGCTGTGGAGGCGGAGGATGAGGCCAGAGGTCTTGCCCACGGTCTGGCCGAGTACGTCGGCCTGAACGCAGATACGCCCCCAGCGTCTGCCATCGACCCCCAGGAGTGGGGCGTCTCGGTTCCCTTTGGTCGATGTGGACTCGACGATCGTCCTCACGAGCATGTTCGAGTCCTGGGGACGGATGAAGCCTGGTGTGATCGTCTGGACCTCGACGGGGCCATCACCACGACGCCAATTTCCGAGGGGGAATGTGTGACCTTTCGCCCTGGGTTCGTGCAACGCATCAGGGCCCGCCCCAAGCAGGGACGACGGGTTCTGGTCGCCTTTCAGACGGAAGATCACACACCCCTGTCAGGGCACGCCGCGGCCTGGGCAGCCCCCGGAGCTGAGGTGCCGGATGAAGCGGGCGAGCGCGTTCGTCAGACCCACAGCGCATTCGACGACGTCGTCGCCGCAGGGCAAGAGCAGATCCGCGTGCAGGTAGCCCAGTTCATGGAGGCGATGCAACGTCGGCTGGATCAGACCGAAGGCCTGGCTGGTTTGCAGCAGGAGGCCCGAAGGGCTGGTTCATACGATGCGGGCCCAGACGACGACCTCTTCGACGCTCAGCGAGATCTGGTCACCCTTGGGGTGCTGGCCGGGATAGGTACCATGAGGCAGGGGCGGTTCCGATTCCCTGGGATGTTCGGTGCGGTGGCCCCGCTGTTCGATCTGGTGGCCAACCCGAGTTGAGTGGCCGGTGGGTGGCGCGAATCGCATACGCGGGCCTCTTACTTGCGGTTCAGCCTTGTGAGGTGATCGCCTCACGGATGGCGTCGATCGACTCGGGATTCACCAGGCTGGATGTGTCTCCCGGGTCTTCGGACAGATACGCGGTTCGTACGATACGACGCATCACCTTGGCGTTGCGTGTGCGGGGCAGATCGGGTACGAAATGCACCCGCCCCGGTCGCAGGGGGCGGCCAAGGAACTCGCCACAGCGTTGAGCGAGCTCATCGGCCAGGTCGTCAGAAGGCTCGGCGCCGTCGATCAACATGCAGAAGCAGATCACTTCCGACCCCTTCAGTGGATGGGGCACACCGACCGCCGCCGCTTCCACCACAGATTCGTGCGCGACCAGCACCGACTCGAATTCTGCGGGCCCGACCCGCTTACCGCCCACATTCACCGTGTCGTCAGATCTTCCCAGGATCCACCACTGGCCGTCCTCGTCGCGTCTTGCCCAGTCGCCGTGGACCCAGGTGTTGGGGACCTTCGCCCAATACGCCTGGTGATATCGTTTATCATCCTTGTCGCGCCAGAAACCCCGTGTCATGCCGATCCAGGGCGTTCGCACGGCCAACTCTCCGACCTCACCCACCAGAGAGTTTCCTAAATCGTCGATCACGTCCACTTCCATACCCGGGCAGGGGGCAGAGAAGGATGCCGCCTTGATGGGATGGAGCGGATTGCTCATCAGGATTCCGCCGCTGATCTCCGTGCCGCCCGTGTAGTTGACGATCGGTCGCTGGCCCTTGCCGACCGTGTCAAAGAGCCAACGAAAGGGGACCGGGTTCCACGGCTCTCCCGTCGATCCGAAAACCCTCAGCGTCGACAGGTCGACGCCGGCGCCGGACGCAGCCGGATCGACCGAAGCGCGCAGGGCGCGCACGAGAGTCGGGGACAGTCCCAGTGCCTTAAGTTTGTGCCGTTCAGCGATCTCCCAGACCCGACCTGGCCCTGGATAATCGGGAGCCCCCTCGTAGACGCTGGCCGTGGCGCCCAGGGCGGTGGCCCCGAAGATGAGCCAGGGGCCCATCATCCAACCCATATCGGTGACCCAGTGGATTCGATCACCGGGACCCACATCCATGCCGAAGGTCATGTCCTGTGCACCCTTGATGGGGAATCCACAGTGGGTATGAATGGCGCCCTTCGGACGGCCCGTGGTTCCCGAGGTGTAGATGATCATCAAAGGATCTTCAGGGGCCGTGTCTGCCGGCACGTCGTGCGGATCCTGCGGCGAAACCAGTTCGTGCCACCAGTGGTCGCGCCCCGATGTCATGGGGACCTCGTTGCCGGCGATCTTCACCACGATCTGGTGGTCAAGACTGGGGACGTCGTCGACGGCCGCGTCTGCCTGAGGCTTGAGGGGTACGACCTTGCCACGTCGGTGGAAGCCGTCCGCCGTGATCAGGGCCTGAGCTTCGGCGTCTTCCAATCGCTGCTGCACGGCACCGGTCCCAAACCCCGAGAAGAGGGGAAGGGCGATCCCGCCAATCCTGGCAATGGCGAGCAGGGCCACGGCGTTCTGCCAGGTCATGGGTAGATAGAGGCCGATTCGATCTCCTACACCAAGGCCCAGTTCACGCAGCCCGTTGGCGCAGCGGCTCACCTTGGCGGCAAGCTCGGCATAGCTGAATTCGCGAATCTGGCCGTCTTCCAACTCAGCGATCAGGGCCAGGCGTTGGGCTGTGTCTTCGTCCTCTATCCAGCGATCCAGGCAACTGGCGGTGATGTTCATCCGCCCTCCGGGACACCAGACGGGCCGTTTCCAATCCGTCGGATCCAGATCGACGGATCGCTCGTAGGGGACGGTGAAGCGAATGCCCAGAAACCGGATCAAGGCATCGGTAAACCAGGCCACATCCGCCGTGGACCGGTCCATCAACGTGTCGAAGTCGTCGATGTCATTGGCGCTCATGAACGCAAATAGACGGCTTCTGTCGATGTCCTGGTCGGACGGTGCCCAAAGTATCTGGTCTGCGTCGAGTCGGTCATTCTCCATGGCATTTTCCATGGCCTAGACAGTAGCGTAAGCCGTGCATCGCCTCAACTCCCATTGACAGATCGCCTCAGCTAGACCCAACCTCCTGCATTCGTATTCATGTCTCGTATCACCGTGGAGATACCCAACGCATGTCCCCTCGTCCCACCGCCTACCGCTACGAACCGCTTCTGAGAAAGCTCGATCGATCCGTCGAGGGACTCATGGAGCGTCAGATCCAGAACCCCGATCATGATGGCGTAGGGGGCTTCATCAGTCCTGACGACGGTCTGGCCGGGCCGAATGGGATCAGTTCCGCCGCCACCTACGGGTATGCCTATTTGTTGCCAGGGGCTTCCCTTCACGGGGATCTGGATCTGGTGCAGCGCATCGAGGATGCCGCCGCGTGGGCTCGACGCAAACGGACCGCAGGAGGGCGATTCGACCTTCTGGCGACCAATTTCGATTCCTCGCCAGATACGGGATTCACGGTGCAGGCCCTGGCCCCGGTCGTGCGAGCGGCACAGCGACAAGAAGGGGATGATGAGGGTGCTCGACGGATCGCCGCTGCCCTGGGAGAGATCATCCGCACCGCCGCACCGGGCATGGTGGCCGGTGGTTTCCATACACCGAACCACCGATGGGTTTTGGTGTCGGCTCTCTCCATGAGTTGTGAACTGTTTCCCGATCTCGCGCCCGACGTGATGCCCACCATCGAGGCCTACCTGGCCGAGACGATCGACATCAACCAGGACGGTGAGTTCATCGAGCGTTCGACGAGTGTGTACAATCCCGTCTGTGATCGAGCGCTGCGTCTGGCTGCTGAGAGTTTGCAGCGGGATGACCTGCTGAGTGCCGTACGGGCAAATCTGGAAATGTCCTACCACCTCATGCATGAGGATGCCACGGTGGTCACGAGCTTCTCCACTCGCCAGGACCGTGGTGCTCGCGCCGTGCCCGTCGGCCTGGCCGATGCGTACTACTGGCTCGCTCGGCACGACGATGACGCGCGTTTCGCGGCGATCGCTGAGTGGCTCGTCACCCAGGCGGGTGGGGGTGCCACGTGGGAATTGGAACCTTTCCTCACGCATCCTGAGTGGCGTGACGATTCGAGTGTTACTCTGGAGCCGCCCTCGACATCCTATCGGAAGTGTTACGCCGCCTCTGGACTATGGCGGGTGCGCCGCGGGCGTTCAAGTGCCACCGTCGCCGAAGGCATGGACTCTCCGTTCAGCCTCAAACACGGCGAGGCCGAACTCAGCGCGGTACGTGTTTCGTCCACTTACTTCGCCACCGGCCAGTTCGTGGGCGAACAGATGGAGATCGACGACGACGGTGCAGCGACGCGTCTGCGTCACATGGGCCGGAACTCGGCGAAGTTCTATCCGGAGGGGTACGACGGCCCCGTCTACTGGTTGCCGATTCAGGACGGAACGAAGGTGGACAATAAGAACTGGGCGAAGGTCAGGGCACGCCGAGATACCTTCGATCTACCCACGATGCAGGTGGTCATGGAAGTACGCGAGACAGATCCGTCAGCCGGTGAGATGGCCGCCTTCGACCTCCATCTGACCAGTGAGGGAGGGGTCGACGGAGTGCCCTTCCAAGTCGTGTGCGCATTCGAACCGGGTGGAATCCTGACGACGGGTAGTGCGCACCTACAGACCCCGGCCGGGAGCAGCGCTGTCTTGCGGGAGGGAGAAGCTGTCTATCGGGTCGGCTCCGATCTCATACGTTTGGGGCCCGGGGCCTGCGCCCATACCATGTGGCACATGCACAACAGCGTGGACGACCCCGAACACTTCAGGCTGCTGATCACCCTCATGTCTCCGGTGGACTACACGCTGAAGATTCGTACGGAGCGCTTTAGCGCGTGAAACCAGATTCGATCTTGGCATCAGACGATCCCCGCGTCGGACGCAGAGAAGCGCTCCGCTGCTCGCCGCCCTGACGGTGTTTGGGGTGGGCACGTCTTGCGGTTCGAGCCGTTCGCCGCAGCGACCCACCACTGAAGTTGGAGAGACGATCGTCGTTGTCGGCGCAGGGATCGCGGGATTGGCCGCGGCACGTCGTCTGGCGGATCGTGGATTCACCGTCATCGTTGTGGAAGCACGTCAACGCATCAGCGGGCGGATCTGGACAGATCGTTACAATCACCGCCGACCTCACAGCGCATTGGGATATCGGCCACCCGCACCGGTGGTCATTAAACCGACGTTAACAGCCACATCCTAACTCTGGATGTGGATACATTGGTGGGGGCAGGTCATTCTGCGCGGCCTGCTGCAGGATCATGTGATGCAGAAGGTGCGTGCCATCATCGGCTCAGGAAGCCCCGAGCCCGAGCAGATGGTCAGCACACGATGGCACGCAGATCCCTTTGCGCTGGGATCCTATTCTCATCTCCCGCCAGGCGCGTCTCCGAGTGACTACGACCTTGTCACTGAAGCGGTGGAGGGACGACTGTTCTTCGCAGGCGAGGGCACCAGCCGGAAGTACCCGGCAACGGTGCATGGCGCAGACCTGAGTGGCGAGTCTGCGGCGGCCGAGATCATCGATCTGGTTCTTTGACCGCCCAGTTCATTACACGGCGTAGGCGACGGAGCCATCCTCCCGTAGTGGCGTCTGGCCACTGTTCATCGGTGTAAAGGGGCGCTGCTCGATCAGTTCGTCCACCAGTTCCACGCCGAGGCCCGGTGCATCGGTCAACGGGATGTATCCTCCCTCGCGGCGATGGGCGCAACGGTAGACCACATTCGCCTCAGACTCATCCCCCCGGCTGTATTCCTGGGTGACAAAGTTCGGTATGGTCGCATCTAAATGAACCGACGCGGCCGTGATCAGAGGGCCAAGGAAATTGTGGGTCACCACAGCGCTGTGATAACTCTCGGCGATGGCAGCAATCTTCTTGCAGTGGGTGATGCCACCTGCGAGGCCGACATCGGGTCGCACGTATTGTGGGCCGCCACCCTCGAGCAGTTCGCGGAATTCCCAGATCGTCGTCAGTCGCTCGCCATTGCCGATGGGCACCTGGGTACGCCGCGCCAGGTCGGCTTGCGCTTGAATCGAGTCGATCTGGATCGGGTCTTCGAGGAAATAGAGATTGAATGGAGCCAATGCCTCACACAGCGTGCGGGCTGTCATCGGTGTGAGTTTGCGGTGAACCTCGATTATGAGATCGAGATCAGGCCCCCCACCTTCGCGAGCCGCGGCGGTCAACTCGACGGCATTCTTCACCATCTTGTCGATCCCTGCATCGATGTGATGGACGGGATCGAACTTGAGGGCCGTGAAGCCTTCCTCCGTGGCGGCGCGGGCGGCATCGATCATGGCATCGGGCGTGCCACCACCACCCAACAGGTGCAGGCGAATCTTGTCGCGACATCGTCCGCCGAGCAGTTCCCAGATCGGTGCCTGGAAGTGTTTGCCCTTGATGTCCCACAGAGCGATATCGACGGCACTGATCGCACCGGCCAGCGCCGTTCCGCGGAAGGGCGACATGCGATACAGATGTTGCCAGTGGTGCTCGATCCGCAGGGGGTCCTGACCGATGAGATACCGCTGGAAGGCCTTCACGATCTGGTCGACGGCTTCTGGATACCCCCAACACGCGGTCTGACCAACACCAGTGAGTCCGCTGTCCGTTGTGAGACGGACGACATACCCTCCACCGATGAAGAAAGACTCGATCCGTTCGATCTGCATGAGTTGTTTGCGCCTCCTCGGCGTCTGGTCGATGTGAGTAGTCGCTATATTATCGGGCCTCTCAGAGCCACGCCAGCCACTGACCCACAAACAGGATATCATGACATCTTCTGAAGATCCCGGAGCTGAAGATCCAAAAGAGCTTCGCTTTGCCGCACCTCGTCTGCGACGTGCGGCTCTTGTGACCGGTGGCGCTCGCGGACTCGGGCGAGCGATGGCGATGCGAATCGCCGCCGAAGGGCGCGATGTCGTGATCGCAGATCTACTCGAGGAGCAGGGGAAACAGACGGCCAAGGAGATCGCAGCCCTGGGACAGCGAGCCATCTTCTGTCTCACCGATGTGACCATCGAAGAAGAGGTGCACAGTGCGGTGGAAGCGGCGATCCACGCGTTCAAGCGTCTCGATATTCTGGTCTGTGCCGCCGGCGTGCTCGGCCTGGAGGCGCCCTTCCACGAGCAGTCTGCCAAACAGTTTTCGAAAGTGATGTCGATCAATGTGAATGGTGTCTATCACGCACATCAGGCGGCGATCCCCCACATGCGCGAAGGGGGGTGGGGACGCTGTGTCACCATCACCTCGGGCGCACGGCGCGGATCACCCACGCAGGTACCCTACGCGGTTTCCAAAGCAGCCGTGTACACCCTGGTTCAATCCCTCGGCAACGCCTATTCCGCCGAAGGGGTATTCGTCAACGGTGTCGAACCGGGGCGCGTACTCACGGATATGGTCGTGCCGAGGTTCTCGCCCGAACACATCGCCAATCCGGGCAATCCGCTCGGCCGCTATTCTGATCCGGAGGAGGTCGCCGAAGTGGCAGAGTTCCTCTGCTCCGAGCGCAATACGTATACCACCGGTTCCATCTGGAGCGTGAAGGGCGCCTCAGGCTAAGGGAGAAAACACTCATGGACTACGTCCCTCTTGGGAACAGTGGCGTGAAGGTTTCACGCGTCTGTCTCGGCACGGCCTTTCGTGGTCAGGCAGATGACGACGTGGCCGTGCAGACAATCGAGACGTCGATCGAACTGGGCTGCAACTTCATCGACTGCGCGAATTTCTATGGGCGGGGCCGGTCAGAGCGTATTCTGGCGCGGGCGATCCGCGGCAAGCGTGATGATCTGTTCCTGACGACGAAAGTGTGGAGCAAGATCGGCGATGGACCCAACGACCTTGGGCTGTCCCGCTACCACATCATGCGCGAGGTGGAGCGAAGTCTTACCCGTCTGGGCACCGACCACATTGATCTGTATCTGCTGCACAACTGGGACGGTGGCACGCCACTGGAGGAATCGCTGCGTGCGATGGATGATCTGGTGCGGCAGGGGAAGGTGCTGTATGTGGGGGCGTGCAACTTCACCACCGCCCAGGTGTTCGAGGCCCTGTGGACGAGCGATCGGGGAGGCTGGGATCGATTCGTCTGCCTGCAGAACCAGTACAACCTCCTGCATCGGCTCGAGGTAGAGCCGGAGATGCTACCGGCAGTTCGTAAGTACGGACTCGGGCTGATGACCTATAGCCCGCTGGCGGTGGGACTGCTGACGGGACGTTTTCGACGAGGGCAGCCGGCGCCGGAAGGCACGCCATGGACCGGTGACCGATTCGAGCGTGTGATGACGGAACACGTGGAGGCTGTGGTGGCCGTGCTGGTCGAACTGGGGCAACAACTAGGGAAGACACCTGCCCAACTGGCGATGGCCTGGTTGTTGGATCACGAGGAAGTGACGGCGCCCATCGTGGGGCCCGACATGCCCGAACACGTGGAGGAGACCTTCGCCGCCCTGGATGGGACTCTGCCTGCTGAGGTTCGTCAACGTCTGGACGAAGTGTCCCTGGTCGAGCTCCCAGCTCGATACGACCGACAGTGACGATGGGACGAGTGGAGCCCCTCGCACCGGGTCATCGCGTCCTCTATACGTCGCCAGATCCATCCCGCGTGTTCGCCTACTCACCTGGGATCGTCCGTCTCTCGTGCGGCCGCCTCGTGGCGACGATGGACCAGGGTGGTCCGGGCGTGGTCGATCTGGCAGGCCCCAAGGGGTTTCGGGGTGAAGGGAAACACGCCTGGCAGGGACGGATCTTCACCAGCGATGACCATGGTGAGAGCTGGCAGGAGAGAGGCCTGTTTCCATTTATGCACGCTCGTCCCTTTGCGGCCGGTGGCAGAGTGTACATCCTCGGCCATGATGCGGACCTGTGTGTGATCGCCAGTGACGATGACGGAGACACCTGGGGACAGGTCACCAGGCTGACCGACGGCCAGGCCTGGCATCAATCTGCCTGCAATGTTCACCATGCGCGAGGTCGTGTGCATCTGGTGATGGAGCGTCGCGTCTACAGGGAAGTGAAAGGGTGGCCCGTGTCCGAGCTGGCGCCGGTGCTGATGGTGGGAAGTGAAGGGTCGGATCTGACCGACGCGGCGAACTGGACCTTCGCCAGTGAACTCGTCTTCCGCGACCTGGAACCGTCTCGTATGGTGGGCGTGCCATTCTGGGAAGAGGGAGTGATCCGGGAGGATGGCAAGGGAGCGACCATGTTCCCCCCGGGCTGGCTTGAGACAAACGTGATGGAGTTCACCGACCCTGATCATCTCTGGTACGACCCCGAAGGGCGGTCACTTTATCTATGGATGCGTGCACACACAGGAGGCACGGGTCTGGCCTGTGTCGCCAAGGTGGTCGAGTCTGACGACGGAAGCTGGACGACCCAGGTTGCAACGGCACCCTCCGGAGAGCCCATGCTGTATGTGCCCTGCCCGGGAGGGCAGATGCGCTTCCACATTTTGCAGGACCCCGAGGACGGGGACTACTGGTTGCTCTGCTCACAGGCGACCGACTCTATGCGTCGACCCGAGCGCATGCCAGCCGATCGCTACGGGCTGCCCAACAACGAGCGTCACGTGCTTACCCTCCATTTCAGCACCAACTGTGTAGATTGGTGTTTCGCGGGTATCGTTGCCCGCGGAGACACGCCTCGGCAGGCTCGTCACTATGCATCCATGGTCGTCGACGGGGATGACCTGTGCGTTCTCTCTCGATCTGGTGACGAGCACGCCCACACAGCCCATGACGGCAATCTGATCACGCTCCACACGATTCGTGAATTCCGTTCACTGAAATACTGAGATGACACCCTCGGTTCAGGATCTCAAAAAGATCGGTGTTCGACTCGACGCCCTGCCCGACACGGCTCCCCCTGGTGTCGAGGCTCGATCCTTCGTCTTCGACGACCCCGTTGACGTTATCTGTGTGACGAGGCCAGACCAGGTTCACAATGCGCTGGCCCGGATCGAAGAACACGTGGCAGCTGGTTGTCACGCGGCCGGATACATCGGATACGAAGCGGCAACCGGACTCGATGAGGCTCTGTGCACGGCCGAGCCTTCCGGGAAGATTCCGCTGCTGTGGTTTGGGGTGTTCCGCCAGCGTCGGACGGTGTGCGCCCTCGAAGGGGTAGAAGCGTCACCACAAGCCGCCTCCGCTTGGCTTCCGGAATGGACCCCTGTGCAGCACGAGCAGCGTGTGAAGCGAGTTAGAGACTGGATCGCGGCAGGCGACACGTATCAGGTCAACCTGACGATGAAATTGCGCGCCGCCTTCGATGGCGACCCGGAGGCGCTCTACCATGCGCTGTGTCTGGCCCAACCCACACCCCTGTGTGCCTTCATCGATACGGGCCACTTTGCCGTGTGTTCCGCGTCTCCCGAACTGCATTTTGCGCTGGATCAGGGCGACCTGATCACACGCCCCATGAAAGGGACGCGACCTCGTGGGCGCTGGGCAACCGAAGACGACGGGCTGGCTGAGGAGTTGGCCGACTCGGCCAAGGAGCGCGCAGAGAACACGATGATCGTCGACCTGCTGCGCAACGATCTGGGTCGCGTGGCGGGTGCCGGTTCGGTTCGCGTTGATCGACTATGGGATGTGGAGCGCTACCGAACCGTTTGGCAGATGACGTCCACGATTCGGGCCCAACTGCGTGATCGGGTGACTTTGCCGGTCTTGTTCAGCGCACTGTTTCCATGTGGGTCTATCACGGGCGCGCCGAAGATTCGAACCATGCAGATCATCGACGAGCTGGAGGACGCTCCGCGTGGCGTGTACACAGGGTCGATCGGTTACATCTCACCGAGCAAGGAAGGTGGAACAGGCCTGTGCGACATGGAGGCACGGTTCTCTGTGGCAATCCGTACGGTCACGGTTGAGCGCGAGCGTCGGATGGCCGTCGCTGGCGTAGGAGGAGGCATCACCTGGGATTCGGTCGCGGCCTCGGAGTACGCTGAATGCATGACGAAGGCACGCTTTCTGTCCGGCCCCATCGCGGAGCCCTTCCGCCTTCTGGAGACGATGCGCTGGGAGCCGGAAGGAGGGATCTGGCTCCTGGAGCGTCACCTGGAACGACTCGAAACCTCGGCCCGATACTTCGATTTTCACTTTGACCGGGGGGCGATCCTCGACAGCATTCTCAAGGGCGTCACAGAGGGTTGCACCAGTCCTGCGCGGGTGAGACTGACCCTGGCCGAGGACGGGTCGACGTTGGTTGAGATCTCCGATCTCGGCGAGGAGGTCGTCAGCTGGTCGTCGGCGATCGCCCCGGGGGCGGTGCACACCGATGATGTGTTCCTCTATCACAAGACGACGAATCGCATTGCCTATGACCGGGCGCGTCAGGGACTCGATCATGTGGATGAGCCGATCCTGGTCAATGAGCGAGGGGAGGTGACCGAAACGGTTCGGGGCAATGTGGTGGTTACCCTCGACGGTCGCCGACTGACACCACCGGTCGAGTCTGGATTGCTGCCCGGAACCTATCGTGAGGAGCTGCTGCACCAGGGGGAGATCGAGGAAGGCATCGTTCTTGTGGAGGATCTGCTGGCGGCGACGGAGGTTTTCAGCGTCAATTCCGTACGGCGGTGGGTGAGGCTGAATCTGGTGGTGGCCGAAGCACGACAAAACATCCGCGCGTCCTGAGTTGGATTTCAGCGTATAGATCGAGGAAGGGAAGGGTCATGTATCGAATTGGAGAGGCCGAAGTGCGCAGGATCCGCAAACTCATCGAGAGTGGGCGAATCTTTCGTTATGGCCAGGGCGGAGAGTGTGATCGCTTCGAGCAGGACTGGGCGGCTCATGTTGGGGTCCGATACGCCCGCATGGCAAGGAATGGGACCTCGGCGATCTATACCGCTCTCGTGGGCCTTGGTGTGGGACCTGGCGATCAGGTGATCGTACCCGCTTATACGTACATGGCCACGGCACTGGCCGTTCTGGCGGCTGGTGCGATTCCTGTGATCGCTGACGTCGACGATTCGCTGACCCTGTCACCGGCTGACGTGGAACGGCGCATTACGGTTCACACGAAGGCCATCATACCCGTGCACATGGTGGGGTTGCCTTGCGATATGACACGCCTCATGCGAATCGCACGCAAACACAAGCTGTTCGTCGTTGAAGATGCTTGCCAGGCGGTGGGGGGTGGTTTCCGCGGCAAGATGCTGGGCGCGATCGGTGATGCGGGGGCCTACTCCTTCAACTTCTTCAAGAACATCACCTGCGGAGAAGGGGGTGCTTTTGTGACCAATCGGCGCGCCGTTTACGATCGCGGCTCCGTCGCCGTCGATTGCTGCTCCTTCTATTGGAATCCGGACCAGGAGCGTGAGGAACTTCAGTTTGCAGGTCACAATTTCCGTGCGTCCGAGTTTGAAGGTGCGATCCTCAACGCACAGTTGAGTCGTCTCGAGCCGATGATGAAGAAGATGCGCCGGCAAAAGCAGCGACTCACGTCAGCCGGGGAGAAAGCGGGTCTGAGATCGATCGTCAATCACAGTATCGACCACGAATGTGGGACCCACGCCGGATTTCTCTTCGACACAGAGAAGCAGGCGAGAGCGTTTGCTGGTTCTCTGGCTCAGCAGAAGGTTTCCTGTTTTCTCCCCATGGACACCGGGCGGCACGTCTACACCCGGTGGGAACCCATCATGAGGAAGCAGGGCGCGCATCACGCAGCCCTCGATCCGTTCAAGATCCCGGCGAATCGAAAGGCCAAGATTCGCTACACACAAAAGATGTGTGCGGCTTCTCTCGATGTACTGTCACGAGCCGTGTTGGTGCCGACCCATCCTGACCACAAGGCCGACGATGTGCGTCGGATGATCGCAGCGATCAAGGCCGCCGCTTGAATGCCGATATGATCATTGCCCACATCTCGGATTTTCATCTGCGTCAGCATCTGAAAGGCACATCTGCGGCTCTGGGTCGCCTGAGTCGAGAAATGGTCGATAAGGTGCCACGTGCTCTGGAGCAGATTGTCGAGGCTCACCCCGATCTCGTGGTGGTGAGCGGCGATCTCATCGACCATCCCTTCGAGGACATGGATCACCCCGACCATCTTGACGCAGGGAGAAGAGATCTTCGCTGGTTCTCCGAGGCGCTTTCGGTTCTGCCCATGCCCACCGTGGTGTTACCCGGAAATCACGACCATCTGGTGCTCTTTCATGAGCAGTTCCAAATACCGGTTGACTTCATCGTCAAAGGGCTCCGAATCCTCAGTTTCGCTGACGCGGAGGGCGAGAATCACATTCCACAACGGCAGGGTGACGAACGCGTCCTCTTTGATCAGGCATTAGCCGATCAGGACCCACGACCGCAAGTTCACCTGCAGCACTATCTGGTGTATCCGCGCCGAGACGAGGGATATCCCCATACCTATGGCGATGCCGAGGCACTTCGCACAACGATCGCACGAAGTGGTCGTGTGCGACTTTGTCTGAGTGGTCACTACCATCCGGGCCACGAGCCGGAATGTGTAGATGGGACCTGGTTTTCGGTGGCACCGGCTTTCTGCGAGGCGCCTCATCGCTGGCGACTGTACCGGCTGGATGTCGACGGTCGTACCCTGACATGGGAGCCCCGCCAGCTGGGGCAGGCATGAGCGACCCTATCACAAGCCAGAAGAAGACGGGCGATGGCCTGCGGCAGATGAAGCCGAAGGGAGAGCCCATCGTCGTTCTCACCTGCTATGACTATCCCTCCTCCCTTTGGATGGAGGAGGCCGGCGTCGACGTCATCTTCTGCGCAGACAGTGTGGGCACCAATGTTCTGGGATATGATGACGAGCGGCAGGTGACGATAGATGACATGGTTCATCATCTGAAGGCAGTGCGTCGCGGAACGAAGGATGCCTATCTACTGGCCGATCTGCCCTTTGGCAGCTGTGACAGCCCGGACCAGGCCCTGGACAATGCCCTCCGATTCGTGTCTCTGGGGGCCGATGGTGTCAAACTTGAGGGACACAAACCCGATGTGGTAGAGAGGCTGGTTGCGCGGGGTCTGGACGTTTGGGGACACCTTGGGCTCAATCCTCAGCTGCACGAACGTAAGGGGCTCAAGGCGCGAACGGCGCGAGGTGCGGCGCGCCTGCTGACACGTGCCAAGGAGCTGGAAGCAGCAGGTGCGAGCTTTCTCGTGCTCGAACTGATCCCCGAGTACGTAGGACGCGTCGTCAGCGAGGCCCTCACCATTCCCACCATTGGCATCGCTGCAGGCCGCTACACCGACGGCCAGGTCCTGGTGGCGACCGATATGCTCGGCGTTCACCATTTCGATCTGCGACACGTGGAGAGATTCGCCGATCTGCGCTCGGTAGGATTGGAGGGAGTGCGTCGGTACACCGACGCGGTTCGCGGGCGTCGATTCCCCGACAAGGCTCACGTGCGTGATTTCCGCGATCCGGAGCAGGCCGATCAGTTTCAGAATTGGCTGGACGCAGGAGCCCCCGAAGATCTCCCAGAGTGATCTTCTAAAGGAACGGGGTGCAATTGCAGCGAGAGATTTTGCCGGGCGAGATCTACCGACTGCAGCCTGGCGGTGAACGTGTCTCCCGGGCGCGTAGAACCCGACACCGAGACCGATGTTTCCAGGGCCAGGTCTGGCAACAGCAACAAGCCCCGCCGGCCTCGCACATCTACAACGACAGCCGTGCCCTCCCACTCGGGGCGCTGTTGTAGATAGACGAGGGTCCAATGGCGCCGTGCGTCGGCCTCTCCGCCGCGGACGCCACCGGCGACCGCTTCGGCTGCGCCAACCCTTTCCACAACAGTCGCCGGATCCATGGTCTGGCCCCGTCCCAGTGCGCCCCGCAGTTGCTGATGAGCCACCAGATCCAAATAGCGACGCAAGGGACTGGTCGCTCGAGCATACATCTCGACACCCAACCCGGCGTGCGGATCGGGTGTGCCGCTCACACGTCCGGGACGCTGACATCGGCGCCGAGAAAAATCTGATGCAGGTCCGTCCGGCTGCGTGGCCGCCATTGCGACGGCTTCTGGATCAGGTGTTGGCTGTGAAGAAAAGGGGAACGGAATCTCGCGCTCTGCTGCGAAACGAGCGGCGCCTTCGCCAGCCAGGATCATGGCCTCGGCAACCATGTCACGACTCTGGAGCCAAGTCAGGGGTTGAATGTCGATGACGGGTGCGTCCTCTTGGTCGTGCTCATCGACACGAATCCTTGCCTCCGGCCACTTCAAGTCGAGGGCGCCCGCCCGTAATCTTCGTTCGTGAGCACGCTGGGTGATCTGGTGAATACCTGCCAGCGGGGGAGTCTGGAGTCGAGGGTCTGCATCCTGATAGCTGAGTCGTTCCACCCGCACCCAACTTGGCATGACACTCACGTCACTGATCAGACCGTCCTCGTCGATCTCCAGGCGGAAGGACAGGGCCGGTGACGGGTCCTTGAGTCCAAGACCCAGTTGCTCAACCACGGCCGGCGGTAACATCGTCACGGGGCCGGTCGGCAAATAGAGTGTTGCGCCTCGACCGCGTGCTTCCATGTCGAGGGCGCTATCGATGGGCGCCAGAGCGGCTACATCGGCGACGTGCACCCACAGTGCACCATCGGCGTCGATGCTGACCGCGTCGTCGGGGTCAGTGTTGCCCTCGTCATCGATGGCGAAGGCGGGCAGGTGGGTGAGGTCGGTGCGGGGTTCGTCGGGCAAGGTGCCCACATCGAACTCCGGAGATTGAGTCGGCAAATCATGGCGTTTGAGATGCGGAATCCGACGCTCATCCCACCAGCCAATGTCCAGCAGTAATGCGTGAGCCGCTTCTGGACTTTCTGATCTACCCAACGCACGCAGCACTCGGCTTCGAGACGTCGTCTCTTCGGCCATACGTTCCACTTCGCGCAGGTGGTCGGCGTCCTCGGCTTCGCACTCTCCACACCGCACGCGTTCCACGAATTGCGCCCACGCTTCGGATTGAGCGGCAGCTTCATGTGCCTGCCTGTTTGACTCGGCGACCTGCTCGTCGGTGCGTGCCTGTATCGTTTCGATGGACCCTTCGAACAGTACCCCCTCGTCCAGAAGGCGCCAGCTTCGCCACACATGTTCAGAAGTGGGCGGATCGGCGTGGATCAGCCCGGCAAGATCCTGTAGGTCAACGGCCTCACCCTCTGCGGCAAGCAGTTGGCGAACCGCATCGGCATCCTCCGTAGAAACGTCACCGATCGCTGCCAGTCGGGCAGGGTCACAGGGGCCTTTGTGAAGCAGGGCAACATCTTTGGGGCGGACCTTCTGTGTCGAGCCATCCACCAACTCGATCACGAGCCGGTCCGCGCCTGGCTCCTTGACCCGTGCGGGCCGGCCTTTGTAGAGTACGAGTCCGTCCTTTGGCAGATTCGCCAACCTCCGTCTCCCTATTCTCGGATGTAAAAGCCTCTATCCTGTTAGGGATGAACCTAACCGCCCGTCCTCTCTGTCGATAGGTCCTGTCCAATGCCATCATCTTCACCCGATCCCTACGAAACCCTGGAACGCGAGCCGCGAAGCTCGGCGTGGGTGTGGCTGGGTTATCTGGTGCTCTACGCGATCGCGATTCCCTGGTACTGGCCCGTCGGCTTCCGTGGACCTCTCATCCTCGGGTTGCCGACCTGGGTCGCAGTAACCCTCATGGCCGTTGTGGCGTTGGCCCTCTGGACGAATCTGGTGATTCGCCGCTGTTGGATCGATTTGGGTGACGAGACGGAGGACGCCGCCGGTGAGTGACGCTTCCTTCGGTTTCGGTCCAGGCGCTCTTCTGCTGATCGGGCTCTATCTGCTGTCCATGATCGGTATCGGCTGGCTCGGTCGCCTCCATCGAAGATCCGACAGTCTTGCAGACTTCTATCTTGCCGGTCGATCGATGGGGTTTGGTGTCCTGTTTCTGACGCTCTATGCGACCCAGTACAGTGGCAATACGATGTTCGGCTATACGGGGAAGTCGTATCGAATTGGCTTCGAGTGGACGGTGAGCGTCCTGTTCATGTTCTCCATCATTGCCGGGTATCTGTTGTTTGCTCCGCGACTCGTCGTCATCGCACGAAAATTCCAGTTCATCACGCCCGGGGATTATATCCGTGCACGCTTCGGTTCTCGCCGTCTGACGCTACTGGCGACGATCCTCATGATCTACGCTCTGGGCAATTACACACTTGCCCAGCTAAAGGCGATGGGCGCGGCTGTTGAGGGCATCACTGATGGGCGGATCGGCTCGGAGTATGGCATCGTCGCTCTGGCGATCATCATGGTGGTGTACGAGACCCTTGGCGGTATGCGTTCGGTGGCCTGGACAGATGTGATTCAGGGCGTCGTCCTGCTCCTGGGGTTCACGATCCTCCTGTTCCTGGTGCCCGCCCTCGGTGGTGGTCTGCAGTCGGTGGTCGATCAGTTGTCGGTGGAGCGACCACAGATGGTGGAAGTGCCATCTCTCGAGACCTGCAACACGTGGATCAGCTTCATTTTGCTGTTGGGATGTGGTGCGGCAATCTATCCACAGGCGATTCAGCGTCTGTACGCCAGTCGTTCCGTGAAGGGCCTGAAACGTTCTCTGGCTTTGATGGCCTTCATGCCACTCACGACAACCCTCATCGCACTGATCTGCGGTCTTACGGGTCGCGTTGTGCTTCCCGGTATGGAGGGGGTAGACACCGACCAGGTTCTGGCCCGTCTGTGCGGGTTGATCATGCAGGACTCCTTCCTGGGTTATTGGCTCGTCGTGATCATCATTGCCGCGGCGTTGGCGGCCCTTATGTCGACGGCCGATTCAGCACTGCTGTCCATTTCCTCCATGTTCACGCGAGACATCTACCACGCCCATTTCAGGCCCCAGAGTACGGAAGAGGAACTCACCCTCGTGGGGAAGGCGTGTTCCTGGGGGTTCATCATCGTGTTGGTGTTGATCGCCATCGGCACCGAGAAGACCCTTGTCCGCCTTCTCGAACTCAAGTTCGAGGTCTTGATCCAGATCGTTCCGTGCTTCTTCCTGGGACTCTATTGGCCGCGTTTGTCTTCGCGCGTCGTGCTGACCGGATTGCTTGCCGGTCTTGCTGTCGCCCTTGGGCTGACATGGGCGGGTCAACCCAAGGTGTGGGGTTTCCACGCAGGGGTTGTCGGGTTGGGGCTCAATTTCGTGATCTGCCTGCTGGGTAACGCCTGGTTTCCCGTCGTCGAGGACTGAAGAAAGAGATGGTTCCATCATGATCATCAAGAGTGTCGAAATCTGGACCGTCGTGGTACCCACCATTCCCGGTCGCGTGCACAGTCCCGAATGGGTATCGGAGACCGGTTGGGATCAGGTGCCTAAGCACATCATTCGCCTCAACACGGACACCGAACTGGTCGGCATTGGCGAAACCGGTCGCGGTGTCGAACTCGATGTTGTTCAGCAAGGGGCGCGACAGATGGTCGGACAGAATCCCGACCAGATCTGCCTGCGGGATATCTTCGCCAGGGCACAGGACCGCGTTCTGGATGGGGAAGAGCGTGGCGTACCAGCCACCGGAGGTGGGCCTGCCTACCAGGCTTACGAAATGGCCGTTCTGGATCTGGTCGGCAAGGCACGGGGCGTGCCCGTTCACGCACTGCTCGGAGGTGCAGTCCGTTCGCGTGTTCGCGCCGACTACTGGATGGGACACCAGACCCCGGAAGACGGCAAGCGGGCCGTCGAAAGAGCGCTCAGCTTCGGCTTCAAGGGGGTGAAGATCAAATGCAAGATCGAAGAACCCATGGTGGAACGGCTGCAGGCGATGCGGGATGTGGGCGGTGCCGAGTTCAAGGTGACCGTCGATCCCAACGAACGTTTCCATACTGCGGCGCAGGCGATCGATCTGGCGCAGCAGTTGGTCGCCGTTGGCAATGTCGAAGTGTTTGAGGATCCCATCCCTAAATTAGACATCGAGGGATACATTCAGATCCATGAGGCGTTGGAGTGGCCGCTGGCCATGCATCTGGGGAGTGGTGCCCAGATGCTCAGGGCACTGGAGGCAGGCTGTGTCGACTGCTTCAATCTGGGGTCGGGCCCTGTGAAGATGCCGGATCTGTCTCACATCGCCGCCGCCGCGGGGATGCCGTGCTGGCACGGGTCGGGCAATGATCTGGGTATCATTGATACCTCTTACATCCATGCTGCTGCTCTGGCGCCCAACTGCACCATGGCCTCCGACTTTGTGGGAAGCTGGACACGCGAGGATGACTTGATCCTTGAGCCGATCGAGTTCGCCGATGGCTATACTGCTACGCCACAGAAGCCGGGTCTTGGGTGTGAACTGGACATGGCTGCACTACCCAAGTATGTCCAGCATTACGAGGAGATCCTTCCATGATCAAACCTCTCGTCGGGCCTTGCCCCGACGGGCCGAATGTCATGGATGTATCGTCTAAGAAACACCGAGTTGTTGTGGCTCATCGTGGAGATTCGGGGCACTATCCAGAAAACACGGCGGCCGCCTTTTCTGCGGCCGTGGAACTGGGTGTCGAGTGTATCGAGCTCGACGTGCATTATGCGAGTGACGGAACTCTGATCATCATCCACGACGCCACCGTCGACCGCACCAGCGATGGTGTTGGGGCCGTGGCTGATCTGACCCATGCCCAGATCAGGACATTCGATGCGGGCCGCTGGTTTGACGATCGTTTTGCGGGTGAGCGATTCCTCACCCTCCATGAGGCCCTCGAGTGCATCCCTGATCCAGTTCGTCTCAACGTGCACATCAAGGCGGAGTCAAAGACACGAGACGCAGTGGTGGCGTCCACCGTCGGCACGCTCCGAGATCGAGCGCTGCTGGACAGAGCCTACATCGCTTCTGATGAGGCGACACTATCCGTGGTCCGGCAGGTCTGCTCTGGGATTGAAATCTGCAACCTTTCGGTCCAGCCGGCTGAGGACTATGTACAACGATCAGCGGCGATAGACTGTCGCATTCTCCAACCGGGTCATGCGATGACGGATGCACGACTGGTTGAGGAGGCCCATAGGCATGGGATGTTGGTTTTTCCGTTCTTTGCCGACGAAGAAGATGAAATGAGACGGCTCATTGCCTGCGGGGTTGATGGAATGCTGACGAATGAGCCCGAGCGTCTACAACGCCTGAAATGAACCGAGGAGACTGACTTTGTCGCTGAAGATGATCACCCGTTCGCTCACCCTTGGCCTGGCTGTAGTCATCATCGGCTGCGGCGATGACGCGAAGAAGGAAGAGGAGCCCGCGCCGACGGCGCCTGATTTGACGGCCAATGCTGTCCTTCTGGAAGAGATGGAGCAGGCGCTGACCAAATCGGTGGCGCTGATCTTCACCGGCGGTGGCGCCGTTCAAGGGGCAGGCGGGGGCCAGGTACTGGTGGAGGGCACTTCCTTCATCTTCCAGGACTACTCTCCCGATGGCGAGTTGATCATTGGCGGGCAACTGGACATGGAGCTTCTTGCGTCTCCCGTGACGCTCAAAGGAACGATTCAACTCAGTGGCTCGATGGAATTCGAAGTGGTTGTGGATATGACGATTGATGTCACACAGGATCCGTTCACCTATGGCGGAACGCTGACGGTGGATGAGGAAGTCTTCGACGTGACTGAACTGCAGGAAGAGGCGAACTCGTGAGCACGGCCCTCGCAGCATCGGTTTCACAGTGGCGACAGGCGCTCACCGAGCCCGGTTCGTCGTTGTCGGGGCACCTGCACGTGATCTATGGGGAACACGGGGATGCGTGGCGTCAACGCTATCTGCGGATTCTCGACGACTTCGAGGCCACATTTGGTGCACAGGAGGGGCCTGTGGTCATCTCCCGGTGCCCGGGACAGATGAATATCATGGGCATGCATATCGACTATGGAGGCATGCCAAGTCTGCGATTGGCGGTGAAGGGGCACGACACGGTGACCGTCGTCCGTCAGCGCGACGACGACGTGGCTCGGCTGCACTCTCGATATGAGGGCCCAGAGGGAGACCGCGACTTCGATCCCGCCGAATTCTCTGTGCGAGAGTTGGCTTCACCCGACCCGCTAGGTGACAGTCGGCAGGCGCTGATGGAATACGCTGGACAGATCTGCACCGAACGGGAACGACAGACGGGGAGCACCATCGACGACAGTTGGTCGATCCTGCCGCAAGGGCAACTGGTCTATCTCGACAGTTGGCTGCGTGGCCGAGATCGCACGCTGACGGGGCTCGACGCCCACGTCTACAGCAATGTTTCGCCCAGCGGCGGCATGTCCTCGTCATCCGCCCTCGTCATTTCGACAGCCTACGCCGCCCTTGGGATGTATGGCGTCGTTCCGGGGCAGGACATGACGTGGGAGGATGCGATCGATGGAGTAGGTACTTCGGAGTGGATTCGTGGAACACGAGGTGGAACAGCCGACCACGGCGGGATGGTTCTGGGTCTGGCAGGTGAACTGGTCAGTGTGGGCGTTTTTCCTGCACAGCCCTGCGGCAATGCGCCCCTGCCACCCGAGTTTGTGGCCGTCATTTTCGACAGTGGTGTTCCGCGTGTCTATGACGAGGCCGGCAAGGAAGAGACTGTGCTGGCTTATCCGCTGGGAACGTTCGTGGTTCGGGATCTCCTGTTGCCGAAAAGAGTGGGACAGCTCGGGTGGGAGGGATTGCGGTGTGACTTCCACGACCGAATCGAATTGATCCGAGATATCACGCCGGAGAATCTGGGGATCACGTCGGCCCAACTGAGCGAACTTCTCCTCGAAGTCCCGCAGAAAACCTCTTTGAGTCAGGTTGAATCGTGGGCAGCAGAGGAGGGACAGGCTACCGCGTTTTCCGAGATGGTGGCTCAGGATGTGGGGGCGAAATTCCCGAGGATCACGGCCGACGTGGATATCTATCTGCGGCGGCGCTTCCTTTTCGGGCTCGCCGAACAGGACCGGGTAGCGGCGACGGTTGATTATCTGGCCGCCGGTGATCTGCCCACGGTATTCGAGTTGGTTCGATTGTCCCATGAGGGTGACTACGACGAAGAAGTGGAAGATGCCGAGCTTGAACAGATCGCCCAACGTGCGGCAGCTGGCGATCCACGGGGGCGTCTCGCCTTCGTTCCGGGCGGATATGGCCGGATGACGCCCGCCTATGACCAGTTCGTCGTGGCGTTGAATGACTTCCTTTCGTCCTACGGCCAGGACGCGGGAGCCATTCAGCGACTCGGTGCAGGCTGGGGAGGGAATGTGGGTGGTCTGATCTCGCGTCGGTTCCTTGCCGGAGACGAACGACAAGCCCTCGAACGCCTGCTGCGCGACGATCTGGGCGTTCACGTCGATCTCGACAGCTGCGTCGCCACACCTGGTCAAGGCGCGGGACTGCTGCCCGCACCCGCGTGAGTTCGCCCTCCGATCCGCTGCTGTCGGGGTTGAAGGTTCTCGACTTCACCAGAGTCCTGGCCGGTCCTTTCGCAACCATGGTCATGGCCGATCTCGGCGCCCAGGTGGTGAAGGTCGAACTACCGGGCCAGGGCGATGATTCCCGGGAATTTGGGCCGTTCGTCGGCGACAGACGAAGCGCCTACTTCCTCTCGGTAAATCGTGGAAAACAATCGGTTACTCTCGATCTGCGAACCGACGCGGGGCGTGATCTGGCTCTGCGTTTGGCAGAGCAATCCGATGTGCTCGTTGAGAACTTCCGGCCGGGCAGCATGGACCGTTTTGGTCTGGGGTATGAGCAGGTGGCGGCGCGCAATCGTCGAATCGTGTACGCCTCCGTGTCTGGCTTCGGGCAGACCGGGCCCTACGCGCATCGACCGGCCTACGATGTGATCGTGCAGGCCATGAGCGGACTGGCGTCGATCACGGGTTTGCCGGGCCAACCTCCCGTTCGGGTTGGTTCATCCACGGCCGACTTGAATGCAGCTCTTTTCGCCGTGATTGGGATCCAGGCCTGCCTTGCACGCGCCCGATCCACCGGTCAGGGGGAACATGTGGACGTTTCGATGCTCGATTGCCAGGTGTCCCTGCTCGAGAACGCCATCGCGCGATACGACGTAGAGGGGCAGGTTCCCGGACCGCTGGGTTCACGACATCCGACGATCACCCCCTTCCAGTTTTTCGCCACGGCTGAGGGCAATCTGGTCATCGCTGCAGGGAATGATCGTCTGTGGCAGCGACTGTGTGAGGTGATCGATCGTCCAGACCTGGCTAAGGACCCAAGATTCGACAACAACGCTCTGCGCACGCAGAACCACAGCGAGTTGGAGCCAGAATTGGCGGCGGTTTTCAGTCAGCAGACCACTGCCCACTGGCTGGAGCTACTCGAGGCGGCTGGCGTGCCTTGCGGGCCGGTGAACGACATCGCCGACGTCGTCGACGACCCACACATCGCGCAGCGTGAGATGATTCGAACCCAGATGGAGGGGGATATGGGCGTCCGAGTCCCCGGTCCTCCCCTCAAGTTCTCCAATGCCTCCACTGCCGAGATTCGACCTGCACCGGGCCTGGGAGAGCACACGACGACCATCCTGTCTCAGTGGCTGGGCCTGGCCCCATCGGAACTCGATAGCCTGCAGGAGGCGGGGGTTGTATGAACATGGCGACCGCCACCTGTGAAGGCACCCCACGTCAACAAGGAGACCCGCTGTGATTCCCCTCGTGAGCAGCCTGTCCTATGGCCCGCTGAATCTGTGCCAACTCCCGCGGCTCTGGTGGAAAGCTTCGCTGGCTACCGCCGGGCATCTGGCCGAGGATTACCCCGAGTGCAGCGGTTTTCTGGACAATATGGTCCTGGAGCGCTGCGGTCTGGATGTGCAGACGACACTCGAGCACATCCACCGGGAGCGCCCGGACTACCTGACATTCGAGGCCTGGGTGCGTCAGCAGGCCGACGGTGGGCCATCGAAGGAGACCTGTGAAGAGTGGAACGGATTCATCCGCAATCGCATCCACAAGCAGGAGAAACTCGACGACATCTACCCCGCCGTCGGACTCGATCGAGAATCGGGTGTCGACTCGGCCGTGGTTCTTAACCACCTGGAGGACTGGCACTATTACTTCCAGCGCGATCTAACCGGCGACGGCCTGGCACCCTGGGATGGTCAGGTTGTGCCGCTGGTGAGCAGTTTGGATATCGGCCCCCTCGGGCTGATCCAACTCGCCCGGACCTGGCACAAAGTGCAGCTAGAAGCGGCGGGCATCCTCCATCCCGACTACCCAAGCTGCGGCGGTGGTCTCGATCGCCGCGTCATCGAAGAGGCCCTGGGCATGGAGGTTCCCGTCGTCGTCGATCATCTGAAGACGGAACGTCCATCCTATCTCGGTTTTGAGGCATGGCTCGGCGACAAACTTGCGAACCCCTCAGAATTCGCCTCTCGTCGCGAGATCTTCAATGCATCTGTCATTGAGAGGATCCACGCGGAAGAGAAGCGGGCGGATATCCACAAGAATCTGAGCCGAGAAGATGACGGGTCACTGCCTCGGGAGGGCGTCGTGCTCAATCACGTCGAGGACTGGCACTACGCACATACGGCNCTGATCGCCGACTAGTCAGTGGCNAGGAACAGGGGTAGGTGATCCACCGTCGTCACGCGAATTCAGAATCCCAGGTCACGGCCACACCAAGCTCCTGGCCGATCTCATGGAGGCGTTCGAGTTGTTCGGCGCCCATCTTGATGCCTTCGGCACGATAGCTCTGTTCGAGTCGGTGTTCTACACCTCCCGGCAACATGANCTCCTCGTGGTTCCCCACAGGGAGCATCTGCTCGGCGGCCAAGTCGGCCATCTGCGTGATCGCNTCCCGCACCTGCATGACGGGTGCGAAGAGCCCTGCATCCAACAACCACACCATGGCGCCCAGACGTGCGCCGGGCCAGCGCTCGTGGACCTGCTGTGCTCGTTCGCTCGCCTGTCCGACGAAAGCCCCCCCGAGAGCGGTGCCGACGGCCGTGTATCCAATGGACTTNAAGAAGGCTGCGGGGATCATCGTTTCGAGGTGCTCGAATTCTTCCCCCTTCTGATAGTCGGCCAGAATGCATGTGGCACCATCAAGAATGAGTGGGGCCTTGTTCTCGGCGGCGGGAAGTCCGAAACAAAGAGGGGGATTGCCATATTGTGCGGCTCTCTTGCCTTCATTGGAGATGTAGTATTGCGGATAGGCGCCCTGGACGGAGAATCCGATGAGATCTTCTTCCATGGCGCGACGCACGTAGTGGCCGGCCGAACCGTAGTGCCCGATGGCCCGCACGGCACCCACGGCGACACCCTTCTCCTTGGCCTTGGCGATACACATCTCGGTGAGCTGCATAGTCGGCGCGTAGCCGAGGGAGCCGTCGCCATCGAGCAGGATCGACGTATCGGTTTCCTGCACCACGCTGATCTCGGGGCGCGCATTGACCTTCCCCGTCGACACCGCGCGACAGTAGCCGGGCAGCGCCCGAGTGCCGTGCGACACGACCCCGCGCAGATCCGAATTGACGAGCAGTCGGGCCAACTGGGCGGCGTGGTCGCCCAGCAGTCCCGCCTTGTGAAGACATTGGGTGGCAAAATCCGTCAGCTGATCTGCATCGAGGCGGACGAACTCCTCAGGCGGGCGATTCATGGGGTCTCGCGGCGATGTGAGTNGAAATGCGCTACTGGTTAAAACGAAGGGCTCGACCCGGCGGTGGGTCGNGNAGGTCGTCGACGGCTCGTCCCTCCCGGATGACGGGCACACCGTTGACGAACACATGGTCGATGCCATCGGGCAACTGACGAGGATCTTCGTAGGTCGCGCGATCGGCGATCGTTTCTTCATCAAATACGACTACGTCGGCGAACCAGCCTTGCTGAAGCTGGCCTCGATTTTTGCAGCCAAAGCGTCGCGCTGGTCGATCGCTCAACTTGGCCACAGCCTCTTCCAATGTGAACAGCTTGTCGTCTCTGACACAGGGTCCCAAGACGCGAGGTGCAGATCCGTACATCCGAGGGTGGACCTTGCCGTCCGGGAAGTGGATGCCATCCGTCCCCATCAGATAACAATCATGGGCCAACCAGGGATGGATCAGACGATCATCCCCGTGATGGAACACAAGCAGAACTGCAAGATTCTCCTCGATGAGCAGGTCACACAGAGCGTCCTCGGGAGCCTTGCCTGTATCGGCCACGTAGTCGNACAGCAGTNGGCCAATGTGGTGGGCGTTGTCGCTTCCAGGCAGCCAGGCGATGTGGATGTGACTCAGGTCCATGTTTGCCAGATTTCGCCCGAATTCCTGTCGCACGTGCGGGTCTGTCAGGTGGGGCAGTACACCGAGCGGCCCCTGCTCCCANACATCATAGGGAAGCAGGAAGTTGAGCATCGTCGAGCCGGGCAGATAGGGATAGACATCGTAGGAGAAATCGACCTGCTTGCGTGCCGTGTTGTCGATGTAGTCGAATAGCTCGTCGGTCATTTCTGCTGTCGTGCCCTTCAGGTGCGATATATGGACGGGGACACCTGCTCGCTGGCCGATCTCCACAGCTTCCTTCACGCCTCCGAGGGTTGTCTTTCGATACCGCACATGGGTCACGTAGAGACCACCGAAGCGTGCCATCGGTTCGCAGGCTTCGACGATCTCATCGGTGGTGGAGAAACACTGGCCGATGTAATCGATCCCGGTCGAGACACCGACGGCGCCTTCCTCCATGCCCCGTAACACGTCGGCTCGCATGCGCTCCATCTGAAAGTCATCCGGCACTTGCCGACCCCAACCCGCGGCCATGGCCTTCACGTTGGCGTAGGGCAGGTGGCTGATGACATTCTGTGCCGATCGCCGATCGAGTTTGTCCAGATACTCACCGACGCCCGTCCAGCCGTCGTACTCCTCGAAGTTCAGGGCATTCAGTGACCGCAAGTAGTAGATCCAGTGGGGTGCTGTGCCTGCATCCATGGGAGCATAGGAGATGCCATCGGCCATGATGACTTCCGTCGTGAAGCCTTGAGCCGTTTTTGGCTCGAGATTCTTGGTCTTCAGCAACCACGCATCGGAGTGGTTGTGTACGTCGACGAAACCGGGGCACACAATTCGACCGGAGATATCGAGACACTGTCGGGCGTTGGATGCCGACAGGTCTGTGTCGATGGCAGCGATCTGATCGCCAGAGATGCCGATGTCGGCTCGGCGCCGCTTCTCTCCCGTGCCGTCGATGAGGGTGCCATTGGCGAGAATCAGGTCGAACATGCGCCATTCCATGAGGTTGGAGACAGTGATAGGGCACGGCAAGGTATCCCCGGTGAAGGAGCGCGGCAAGGTGCTCGTGTCGTCTTCAGACAGGACCTCGACAGGGCGAAGGAGCAGGTTTGACATGAACAAGACACTGGGTCTTTGTATATCACACCCGACCTGCCTACCCCTTAACGGCCCTCGGCCAAAGGATGAACCCGGTGATCGTCGACCCCCACGTACATGTCTGGCTGAACGACCCCGCTTTCCCATGGCCGGCTGAGAACACCAATCCTCCTGAGGAGGATCGGACGGCAGAAATGCTGCTGCAGTTGATGGACGAGCACGGTATCGACAAAACGGTCCTCGTCCAGGTGATCAGCTATCGCTGGGACAACAGCTACGTCGTGGACTGTGTGAAACGATATCCGGACCGTCTCATGGGCGTGGGTCGAATCAATCCGGAAGATCCCGCCGCAGCGGATCATCTCAGCGAATGGGTCGAGGGTGGCGGGATCCATGGCGTGCGTCTCAGTCCTGGAGTGGGCGAAGCGGGCGACTGGTTTACAAATGATGAACTGATGGATCCTGTCTTCGCACGCGCTGAGTCGCTGAAGGTGCCCCTCTTACTTCTCACACGGCCACCACGTTTGCTGGATCTGGCAAAGCGACTGGAGAAGTATCCGGATCTCGACGTGGTCATCGATCACATGGCTGACTGCGAGCCAGAGGATCTCGATGGCCGCAAGATCCTGACCGATCTGGCCCGATTCGAGCGTGTGTACGTGAAGATCAGCCACACTTGGTCTATCTCCAATGAGGCGTATCCCTGGAAGGACACTCACCCTCTGGCAGAGGCCGTTTATCAGGCTTTTGGTGCGCAACGGATCATGTGGGGGACCGACTGGCCCGTATGTCTCAGCAAGGCTGAGTTCGGTCAGACGCTGTCGGTCGTGCGGGACGAAATGAAATTCATCGCAGCTGAGGACCTCGACTGGGTCCTCGGAAAAACTGCGTTGCGCCTTTGGCCCTTCAAGGGCTGATGTCGGCACACGTAGAAACAGAGAGAGAGAGAGTAGGGCATGCTCAGAGTAGGAATGGTAGGGGCAGAGAACAGTCACACCGTGGCAATCGCTCGTGTGCTGAACGTGGACAAGAAGATTCCTGGCGTCAGAGCGACCCACGTTTGGGGCGAGACCCGCACGTACGCCAGAGACGCGTCGGAGCGTGGGGAGATTCCGACGATCGTACGGCGAGCGGAAGAGATGATCGGCGAGGTCGATGCCGTCGTCGTCGATCATCGGCACGGTCGAGATCACCTGCCGGCGGCTCTTCCTTTTCTTGAGACGCGCGTTCCTCTGTTTGTCGACAAACCCTTTTGCTATCGCAAAGCGGAGGGACGCAAGTTCCTCGCCAGAGCTCGTCAACTGAAAGTACCGGTCTGTTCGTTCTCGACCTTGCCGAAGCAGGCATCCTTCAAGCAGCTGAGCAAGGATGTGAAAAAACTCGGCAAGATTCAGACCGTCATCTCCACCGGGCCCTGTGATATCAAGTCCAAGTGGGGGGGCATCTTCTTTTACGGGATCCATCAGGTGGACATGATCCTGCGCCTGACGGGATACGACTTCTATCGAACGCAGATCGTGAAAGGGAAGGGACAGAACCACAGCGCCAACATCCTGTTTCGGTCCGGCACGGTGGCCACCATGAATCTCATCGGTGAAAGCCGAGCCGCATTTCATCTGTCCATCGTTGGCGAAAAAGGCCGAATCGATCGCGAGGTCGTCGGCGACGAGAGTATGTATCTGACGGGGATCAAGGATTTCGTTCGCATGTTCAAGACGGGCAAGACAGACGAGACCGACGAAACGATGCTCGGCCCCGTCGCCGTACTCGAGTCATTGGAAAAATCCGTGGCCAAGCCCCAGGCCCGCGTGGGCGCCGGTCTATAGGGGAAGGGAGCAAGATAGTTGGAAGCGACCAAGATTCTTCTCGACGAGAGTGAGCCAGCCTCGTGCCCGACGTTGACCAAGGGGGAGTATCGGTATGACTTCGGGGACACGGTGGGCATGCCCCCTGATGCCGATGCACACTCTTGGGCACGGGTTCGTTCCGGCCCCCGTTCACGCTGGGGGTCTCCGTTATCATGGCGCCGCACCCTTGGTCAGCCACCTGCTGCAGGGAGATCACATCGAGGCGCGTGCCTATCAGCAGCTGGAATGCTTTGAGGCAGGCGTGCAGTTTGCCCGCAGTGAGTGCATCGTCCCTGCCCCGGAGGCCAACCACGTGGTCAAAGGTGCCATCGACGAGGCGATCCGTTGTCGAGACACTGGAGAGGAAAAGGTCATCGCTCTCAACCTCTGTGGACACGGCCATTTCGACATGGCTGCCTACGCCGCCTACTTCGCCGGTGAACTCGAAGGACATGAATTCACGGACCAGATGCTCAACGAAAACATGAAGGAACTTGAAGCGCTCCCGACGCTGTAGCCAACACAACCGTCAGAACTACCAACTATTTCGCAGGCAAAGGAAGGATATCCATGGCCTTGACGTTGAAGTCGCCGGAGCAGACGCGTTACGACGCGATATCGCTCGGGGAAGTGATGATGAGGATCGATCCCGGTGCGGTGCCCACGGCGAGGGCTCGAACCGCCCGAATCTGGCACGGGGGCGGCGAGACGAACGTTACTGAGGGCCTCAGTTACTGTTTTGGTTTGCGTACGACAGTCGTGACGGCCCTTGTGGACGACGGGATTGGACGCAACATCGAGAATCAGATGCGCGAAGCCGGGATCGATACGTCTCACATCATCTGGTTCGACAACTCGGGTTCGGGCGTGTTCGCCACCGATGCAAAGGGCACCCTCCACAATGGCATCAACTTCACCTGGGCAGGCAAGGGCGTGCTGCCGTCGGTGACCGAGTACTATCGCGCACACACACCAGTGCGGGAGGTCGGCCCCGGCGATGTTGATTGGGATCAGTTGTTTGGCGAGGCCAATGGAACGCGCTGGTTCAGCACGGGCGGGATCTACACCTTGCTGTCACCGAAAACGGCAGACCTCGCCTTGGAGGCGATGAAGAAGGCCCAGGAGCACGGCGCGGGCACGTCCTTCGATCTGAACTATCGCTCGAAAGTGGAGCCGGACAAGAATCGCGCTCGTGAAATCAATCGTGGCATCGTGCCGCACGTGGATTTCCTCGTGGGTAATCAGGATGACTTTGACGATGCTCTCGGGTACGAAACGCCGAATGTGCCCAAGGATGCCTCCTTCGATGAGTGGTTGGCGATCTATACCGGCATGTTGCGGCAGGTGGCCAAGGACTATCCGAACATCAAGTACATAGGCACCCAACTGCGTGGCGCTCTGTCAGCGGATCGAATCGATTGGGGTGCCGTTCTCTACGATGTAGATACCGACCAGATCCACCAGGCGGCAGTGCGCGAGAATATCGAAATCGCCGACCGCACCGGTGGTGGAGACTCCTTCGCCTCGGGCGTCATCGCTGCCCTGCTTCAGGGCAAGGGCGCTGATGAGGCGGTACAGTGGGGTGCTGCCCACGGAATTCTCGTACAGGGCACCATCGGCGACACGTCGATGGTCAAGCAATCAGACGTAGAGAAAGAAGTCGCTCGGGCGATCAAGGGGGGCGGCGTATCCGCGCTTCGTTAGATCCGCCGGACGGGATCCGTCTCGTCCTGTCTCGATTCAGTTCAGTGAGGAGGGTGGCCCCCGGGTCTCCCTCCTTCTCTTTTGTGCCGCTGTGCAGGTGGGATGTCGGACGCATCTTCCCGTAAAGTCTACGAAGGCTGGCGACGAAACTTCTACACCCTTTGGGTGGCAGAGGTCATGGCCATCATCGGATTCCAGGCCGTTCAGCCCTTCCTGCCGTACTACATCCAGGAATTTGACGTGGCGGATCTGGATGAAGCACTTCTATGGGCAGGGCGGATGGGGACCGCAGCAGGTCTGGCGATGGCCATCTCCTCACCGATTTGGGGGACTCTGGCCGATCGATTTGGCCGTAAACCGATGGTCGTTCGCTCCATGCTCGGTGGTGGCATCGCGGTCCTGCTCATGGCCTACGTGCAGACGGTGGAGCAGTTGCTCTGGGCCCGTGTGATCCAGGGCGCCTTAGCAGGCACGGTGACCGCCTGCCTGACGCTCGTCTCAACCTCAACCCCGCGATCACACGTCGGTTACGCCCTGGGCCTGATGCAAGGCGCGTTCATGCTGGGCGCCTCGGTGGGACCTCTGCTCGGGGGGCCGCTGATCGAACAGTTCGGCTACCATGCCTGCTTTCTCTACAGTGGGGTCACAGTCGTTGCCGCAGGTTTCGCGGTCCAGATCTGGGTGCGCGAAGACTTTCAGCGTTCGCAGCTGGTGGAGACGTCGGCGAGATATCGCCTGCCTGGCAGAGATGTGGGACGGCTGCTGAGGATCCGCGCCTTCCTGATTCTCGTGGTGAGTGTGACGTCCATGTCATTCACCTTCGGGTTCATCATGCCCGTCGTACCCCTTTTTCTACAGGAGCTGGCCGGCTCAGATCACGGGAGTATCGTCTCTCTGGCGGGTGTGATCTTTGCCATCAGCGGTCTGGTGGGGGCCGTATCGTCAGCGGTCATGGGCAGATTCAGTGATACCGTCGGTCCGAAGCGCGTTCTGGTCTGGGGCCTCGTAGCAGCGGGCATTTTCTATTGTGCTCAGGGATATGCTCAGACGGTCATGACCCTCGGCATTCTTCTCGTCTTCAGTGGTATCGCGACGGGGGCCATCCGGCCGGTGGCGAATGCCCTCGTGGCACGGATCATCGACGAGGCGGACCGGGGCAAGGCGTTCGGAATCATGACGAGCGCCGCCGCCCTCGGCTGGGCTGCCGGTCCGCTCGGCGGCAGCTGGGTGGGGGCAACTTGGGGCCTTCGTTCGGTGTTCTTCGTCACGGCTGGCCTGTTTCTACTTGTCGGACTCTGGGTCTGGCGCGCCATGGATGAACCGGCTTCTGCCTCTGGACATCGCTTGCCGCAGATGCTGCGCACCTGGCAGCGTCGCCTCGGCCGAATGTGAACGACGTCGCCAGAGGAACAGCCAGATAGAACAGCTAGACAGAACAGACATGGGGACGGAGTCCACGAACCCCGTCCCCCATTCCGTCATATTCTGAGCTTGTTAGCGATTCTTGGCAGCCTTCTTTTTCGCAACCTTCTTCTTGGCTTTTGACCCGGAGCGCCCTGGGAAGGTCAACTCGGCGACGCCCGATTTGTCGAGTTCACCCTGGCCAATCGCGATCATACGATCGAACTGCGCCTTGGAGGCGCGTGCCAGAGGCAGGTCGAGTTTCTTCTCGCGGGCAATCTTGAGCGCGATGCCTGAGTCCTTGGCGGCGTGAGCCGCAGAGAAATAGCACTCATGATCGCGAGCGACCATGTCTTCGCCGTCGGTCTCAAGCACACGAGAATTCGCACCGGTCTGAGAGAAGATCTCCATCAACAGTTTCAGATCGAGGCCCAGTGCCTTGCCCATGCCCAGTCCCTCGGCAAGACCGGCGGTATTGATGTTCATCACCATATTGACCAGGGCCTTCACCTGAGCCGCTTTGCCCGTGCTTCCCACATAACGAAGGTCAACGCTCATCGCGTCGAGTAGGGGACGGCACTTGTCGAAGACGGGCTTCTTGCCTCCACACATGAGGTAGAGGGTTCCTTTGCGCGCCTGGGTGATGGAACTGGCCATGCACCCTTCAAGGGCACGTGCTCCGACCTTGGCGGCACGCTTCTCGACTTCGATATGTGTTGCTGGGCTGATGGTGGCGCAATTGATGAAGACCTTGCCCTTCACCTTCCCTGCCAGCAGGCCATCTCCGCGTGCGGAGAAGATGTTCTTCATCGCCTTGTCATCGGTGACGACGGTGATGATGTAGTCTGCTGCGGCCGAAACATCCGACAGCTTCTTGGCTGCCTTGGCGCCGACCTCACGGCCCAGCGATGTTGCGGCCTTTGTGTTGATGTCGAAGACGGATGTGACGGGAAATCCCACATCCTTCAGGTGTCGGGCGATGTTGGCGCCCATTCGACCGAGGCCGACGACGCCGACCGTATAGTGCGCTTTGCGCACTGGTGGCATGATGGCTCCTGTGCGTGACATGGTGGTAGGTGGAATGATGTGCGGAAGAAAATAGTCAAGAAGAAAACTGGTCGATCAGTTGGGTTGCCAAAAATAGGCCGCCATCTGACTGGGCACAACGAGATGGTTGCCCAAGGTCGGCGGGTCGGCTGGGCGGATTCTCGATGATGGTTCCATCGATCTCCGAGATCGAAATCTGATCAGCGTTGTTCAGGACGGGGAGCTGCTTGGACGGTTACATCCGGCCCTTCCCGGCGTAACCGGACGGGACGCGCTTGGCGACGAGATACTTCCTCCGGCGCTGACTGAGATTGAGGTCGTGCCAGATGCTCGCATGGAAGCACTGGAGGAAGGGGATGGCATCATCGCCTACCACGCACGTACCTCCGGAGGCGTGTCCTCGACGGAGGAAACACGAGGTAAAAGGGGGCGTACGGTTA
>PATE01000076.1 GCA_002712305.1 Gemmatimonadota bacterium
TCGACCCCATCTGCGCCCTGCAGGCGTCGATGGAGGGTCTCGAGGTGATGCCCATGAGTCAGGCCGTCAAGGAGGGGGACATCTTCGTCACCACCACCGGCTGCAAGGACATCATCACCCTCGAGCACATGGAGAAGATGAGAGACGGCGCCATCGTCTGTAACATCGGCCACTTCGATATCGAGATTCAGGTAGAGCAGCTGAAGAAGCGCCGCGGGATCAAACACGTGGAGATCAAGCCTCAGGTCGATGAGTACACCTTCCCTGATGGCCACTCCATCATCCTGCTCGCCGAAGGCCGCCTGGTGAATCTTGGCTGCGCCACCGGTCACAGCTCCTTCGTCATGTCCATGTCCTTCACCAATCAGGTGCTGGCGCAGATCGAGTTGTTTACGAAGAAACACGATGTCGGTGTCTACGTCCTGCCGAAGCGTCTGGATGAGAAGGTGGCTCGACTGCATCTGAAGAAGCTGGGCATCAAGCTCGAGAAGCTCAGCGCTGATCAGGCGGACTATCTCGGCATCAAGCGCGGTGGACCGTACAAGCCGGATCACTACCGGTACTAGTCCGAGATTCCAGGGGGCAGGTCGTTGCCTGCTCTTCGCGAATGCAGCAGAACGAGAAAGGGCCCATGGCTTGTGCCACGGGCCCTTTCTCGTGTTTCGATGCATGCACCGGGCGACCCCTTTGAAGCGGATGGCTCCGCGGGTCGCTTCCCGAGAAGGGAGGGATGCTTCGACTACGAAACCTCAATAAAAAAGAGCGGCCAACACACCCGAATGCCGTTTTGTTTTGTCGAAGTTCCACCACGGGTGGACAACTTCCGTCGGGGCATTCTTCCGTTTCGAATGGGGCCTCGACTTGACGGCGATGGGGAATGCGGCGCCGAAGGTGGGACAGATCATCGGTTTTGAGGTCGCTATCGGTGACCGCGACACAGACGGTTCATTCACGTGGATGGGATGGGGAGAGGGCGTCGGAAAACTCGGGGCACCATCACGTCGAGGTGACCTCATCCTGCTGCTAGCGGGCGACACGGCTACCATCACCGGCAGGGTCGCGTGGGCGGGTGATGGGATCGGTGTTCCCTCGCGACGCCTCGGTATCACCTCAGCGGCAGGTTGGGTGAGGGTTGCAGCCGACGCAGAGGGTACCTACGCCCTGCAGCTACCTGATGGCGCCTACGAGGTGGCAGCGCACGATGTTCGAATACGGCAAAGCGGGTCGTCAGTCGCAGACATTCCACGTTGCCGGGGCTGATGTGCGCGTCCCCGATCTGGTCGTGACGCCGGTTACCGACAGATCGGTCCTTGTGGATGAACTGTTCGATCATCTCGGTCCAGAAGATCCAGGTGCGTCGGTGTTGATCGCCCACGAGGGCCGTATTCTGCACGAAGCGGGGTATGGTCTTGCCGACGTGGAGCACGGAATCCCCAACACACCCCGCACACGATACCGACTCGCCTACGTGTCAAAGCAATTCACGTCGCTCGCCGTCATGCAGCTCGTCGAGGCGGGCCGTATCGATCTGGATGTTCCCCTCAGCACCTATCTGCCGGACTATCCACATTCGGGGCAGATCACGACGCGTCAACTCATGACACATCAGTCCGGGATCCCGAGCTATCTGAGTGATTCCGACTTCTGGGCAGAGGCGGCGCTGGGGCGAGACATGGCCGGATTGCTCGACGTCTTTCAGCACAAGGATCTGGCCTTCGAACCCGGCAGCCGCTACAGCTACTCGAACTCGGCCTACGTCGTGCTGGCGCACCTGCTCGAGACCGTGTCAGGCGTCAGTTTCGAAGAGTACCTGCAGGCGAACATCTTCGATCCGGTCCGCATGGACGACACCGGTGTCGATCATATCGGAAGATCGTCCCGTACAGGGCCCACGGGCACGTCTGAGGACGGGATCATCAACACGTGGTGGCTCGATATGTATCTGCTCACGGGTTCGGGCAATCTGTATTCGACCGTGCGAGATCTGTTGAAGTGGGACCAGGCCCTCTACACCGAAACCGTGTTGACGCAGCCAACGTTGCATGAAACCTATCAGCACGCGACCCTGAATGACGGCAATGAGACCGACTACGGGTTGGGCTGGCGTCTGGGAGAGGTCAACGGGCTGCGCACCATCGGTCACTCGGGAAGTATCAATGGGTTCACGACACAGCTCCACCGTTTCATCGATCAGCAGTACACGGTGATCGTGCTGGTCAACAATCCGCGTCTCTTCGCAGGTGAACTGGCGTGGCAGATCAGCGAGATCTATCTGTCGGAGCAGATGAAATAGGCCGTGACCGATGTGGTTGCTGGGCCCTAGCTAGACCATAAGGTGCGAGTCGCGTCTCACGGGACGCGCTTGTAATCGCCCGCCTCTTCCCAGCCCAGCGTACTGATCCCTTCGTCATCCCACACGATGTTTCCGGCGCGCATGGTCAGACGACACTCGACCTTCTGCGTACCCTTGATGCGGGCCAGACCGGAGTCGACGAAACCAAACTCACCTTCGCGCACATTCAGGATGGCTATATCCGCCCCGGCGCCGACGCCGATGTGGCCGAGCTCCGGCCGGCGGATCACTTCGGCCGGTTTCTGCGTCGATCGATATACGACCTCCTGCCACGTCATGCCCATGGCGAGGAACTTTGACATGGTGATATCCATGGTCGCATTGGCACGCATGCGGCTGGCCTTGTGCAGATCGGTGCTGATCGTATCCGGCTGAAAGCCCTGCTTCATGGCGGGCACGGCGATGCGGAACCAGAAACTGCCGGCGCCATGGCCGCAGTCAAAGATGATGCCGCGATCGCGAGCAGCCTGTACGTAGTCGTTGATCACCAGATTCTCATCGAGCAGTGGGATGTGGCTGGCATAGAGATGGGTGTGAATGTCGCCAGGTGCCATCCGATCGGTGAGCAGTTCCTCGTAGCTGCGAGTTTCGCGCGGAGCGAAATCGACCATCGTGATCGTGTCGGCCAGTCGTGCCGCGTCGATCCCGCCCTGGGCGGCTTCCCAGCCGGGCCCGCCATAGTGGGCAGACTTGGAGCCGACCACATGCTGTGGGTACTGCTTGATCATCTCCGCGCAGGGCTCGGCGACCATCTCGCTCGTGTCCTGCTCACACGCGCCTGCCATGCCGGCACCGACGATGTTGATAAAGGCGAGCACGCGTGTCGTCGATGGCTCGATGATGGTCTCCACAAAGTCCGGAAAGTGCTGCCAGCCGGAGCTGCCCGTGTCGACGCAGGTGGTCACACCATAGGGTAGATTCGCCTGATCAGGGTGAAGCCAGCCCCCGAAGCGTTGATAGGCATGCAGGTGGATGTCGAGCAGACCGGGTGTCACATAGAGGCCAGATGCGTCAATGGTTTTTGGCGCGGAGCCCGGCAGATCTTTGCCCACAGCGGCGATGAGACCGTCTTTCACTGCCACGTCACTGATCCTATCGATCGACTGTCGCGGATCGATGACATGTCCATTGCGGATCAGCACATCATAGGAATCACTCATTGTTGCGACCTCACTCCCTGTTCGACGAAGGACCACCATGGACAGTGCTCTGCCTGGGTGACCTCATGGTTTCCATCAAGGTTGTCGTGATCAGCGGCTCCCTGAATCCGATGAGCCGCTCACGGGTACTCGTCCGACATACTGTGGAGAGACTCGGTTCGATGCAAGTCGACGTGAGTTTCGTTGACCTGCAGGACGTGGAGATGAAGCTGGCCGACGGCGCCGGTGGTGGGAGGACGGAGGATGTGATCGCCCTCGGTGAAAAGATCGCCGCTGCCCAAGCCGTCATCGTGAGCGCGCCGATTTACAATTTCGACGTCAATGCGGCGGTGAAGAATCTCATCGAACTGACCGGCCGGTCGTGGACGGACAAGGTCGTCGGATTTCTGTGTGCTGCCGGTGGTCGTGCAAGCTACATGTCGGTCATCCTGGCCAACAGTCTCATGACCGATTTTCGCTGCCTCATCGTGCCACGTTTCGTGTACGCCAATCAAGAGGACTTTGGTGACGACCGGACGCCGCAGATGCACGTGGCGAGCGAAGATCTGCGTGATCGACTCGACGAGCTCTGCCAGGCGATCCTGTATCAGTGCCGGCCATGAGTGAGCCGCAGGCCGTGGCGCCACGAGCGACCGTCGTAAGGCTGTCGGCCATGTTCTGGCTGGCCCAGATGTCGGATGCGGCGTCCCTCGTTCTTCTCAGTGGCTACATGGCAGATCTGGGATTCAGTGGTACCCAGATCAGCTCGGTGTACGCCACCATGGCCATGGCAGCTCTGGTCTCGCCATTCCTCGCGGGCTGGTTGGCGGATCGATTCTTCCCGAGCCAGGTCATGCTGGGCATCTGCTACATACTGGCTGCGCCGATTCTCGTGGTCGCCTGGCAGCAGACCACCTTCGAAGGCTTCTGGTTCTGTATCGCTGGTGTCTCGCTGCTGCGAATGCCGGCACGAACCCTTTCGAATGTCGTCGCCTTCCATCACCTGGGTGATCGGACGAGGATCGGCCAGGTGAGGGTCTGGGGAACCCTGGGCTGGATCTTTGTCAGTTGGTGCNTGAGTGGCTACCTACGGCTCTGGGAGGGTTGGGATCCGGGTGGTTCGCACATGGGTGATGCCCTGCTCGNGTCCGCCGTTGTGTCGGCGATCTGCGGTCTCTATTGNCTCGGGCTGCCGCACACGCCTCCCGGAAATCGGCAGGCCAGTTCACTGGGCCTGGGTGCTTCGTTCCGTCTGCTGCGCAATCCGGGTTTCGTCGTGCTGCTCGGGATCGGATTCGTGTCCTCCACGATGAATCCCTTCTTCTACAACTTCGCCTTTCTTTTTCTCACAGAGGCCCAGGGGGTGGGGCTGGCGCCGAGCACAGCCAACTGGGTGCAGAGTCTGGGGCAAGTCGGTGAGGTTGCTGTACTGCTCATGCTCGGTACAACGCTGCGGCGTTTTGGCATCAAGCGAATTCTACTTGTCGGGATCGCGGCGCAGTCCCTGCGGTTCTCATTGTTTACCCTGGGTGACCCTGCATGGCTCGTGGCGGCGGCCATGTGTCTGCACGGCTTCGTGTTCACGTTCTACGCCGTGGGCATCACCATCGCAGTGGACGAGATGAGCGATGCCGATAATCGGGCCAGTGCACAGGGCCTTATGGCGATGATTCGCGGCGGTGCGGGGTCGTTGTTGGGAAACTATCTGGCGGGGACGACGTATGACCGACTGGCTGTGGAAGGCGGTGGCCACGAGTGGACCTCGTTCTTCCTGCTGCCGGCGGTGGTCACCGGCGTGGGACTGATCATCTTCGGTCTGCTATTCCGCCATGGGCGGAATTCCAAATCAACTCGCTGATCGTCTCTCGGAAACACGGACGATGACGTAGGCGATGAGCGCGAAGACGAAGAACACCAGCAGCATCCACGCGACACTCTGCAGCGTACCGATCAAGGTCCGATAGACCTCAAGCACCCATAGTTCCGTCGTCAACTCGACGACGCGAGCAGTCTTCTCCATGCCTTCGAGCAGCGGGGCTGGTGCCACCCTTGACGTGATATACTGTTCCAGGTCCCAGATTCGAACCCCACCTGACACGCCGGTGACGTAGATGGCGAAGGTGATGTAATTTCGCCACGCGGACGACACATCGTCGGCGATGATGCGACCCAGAATCTGATCGACGAGTTCGCGAAAGACCTTCGCCAGCAGGGCTGCTGTGCTCAGCGATACGATGAATGTGACGAGCAGGAGGGTTAGGTAACATGGTGACCTACAGTCCGCTGCGGATCTCCTCGATCCAGGTGACCACCTGACGGACATTCTTGGTCAGAGATGCATAATCCTTGTTGGCCACGACGTCCTTGGTCACCAGGTTCGATCCGATCCCCACGCAGGAGACACCTGCGGTGAACCACTCTTCGAGACTCTCGCGTGTGGCATTCACGCCACCGGTGGGCATGATTCGTGTCCACGGACACGGACCCAGCATGCTCTTCACGAAGGCAGGCCCGCCGACCTCTTTTCCGGGGAAGACCTTGCAGATCTCCACGCCCAATTCCTCTGCCTGTCCGATTTCGGATGCCGAACCGCACCCCGGTGCATAGGCAACCTTGCGCCGATTGCAGACCTTGGCCACGTCTGGATTCAACAGGGGACCGACGACGAAGTTGGCTCCGCTGGAGATATAGATCCCCGCCGTGGGCGCATCAACGATAGAACCGACACCGAGGATGATGTCGAGGTCATTGTCGATAATGTGCTCCATGGCCTCGACGAATACACGCCACGCCAGATCACCCCGATTCGTGAACTCTACACATCGAGCTCCACCTTCGGCACAAGCCTTGATGATATCGATCGCGGTCTGGGGGTCCTTGTTGTAGAACACGGGAACGACGCCCACCTCGACGATCGAGTTGAGGACATTCATGCGGTCGTACTTGGCCATCGGAATCAGTTCTTTCTCTCGGTTTGTATGGTCGACAGGTTAATAGGCCCGGGTCGTGGGCAACTGTCAACTCCCCGGAATCGGAAAGGGAATGGCGGTCTCTGGATAGTGCTTGTGGCGATCCTCTCCCCTCATGAGAACGGGACGCCACTGGTGGCCGAGGGAGTTTTCCTCGACCTGCCGAGCCTGTGGTGGGATAAAACGAACCGTCAGGCCACACCGGCGCCGATCGGATCGATTCGGACGACTGGCTTGAAACAACTGCCCATTGTGGATCGACGTCTGTCCCGCCGTCAGCTCGATGGGAACGGCCTTGCTCGTATCGACCAGGTCATCGGAAATCTCCTGATGGATGCTGAGCAGGTTGTCCGTCGTCTCCGACGTACCGTGCGTAGCGATTCCATCCCGATGCGACCCGGGGATCACCTCCATACAGCCATTCTCGACATCCGCATCATCCACGGCGATCCAAGCGGTGTGAGCCTCGGGGGGTTCGAGCCCCCAGTACGTGATATCCTGGTGCCAGGCGACATACTTCTTGTTGTCGGGGTCGGGATACTTGCAGAAGAAGTGCGTCGACAACAGCATCACATCGTCGCCCATACATGCGGACACGGCATCGACGACCCGCGGGTCTGCCGCCATCTGCCAGATGAATTCCTCATCGATGTGGCGTCCCTGAAGACCGATGGCACACTTTTCGGGGCCCTCTCGCGCTTCGAGTTCGTCAAAGCTGGCGCGGAAGCCGTTCATTTCTTCAGGTGTGAACAGATCAAGACGCGTGACGAAGCCGTCGCGGTGGTAGGCGTCGGTGAGGGCGTCCAGCGCGATTGTCATGGTTGAAATCTCCTGCTGAGGAATCGATGAGCAGGAGTATAGCCGTCCCATGACTTGGGCGTCAACGCGCAGGGCGCGTCGGAGACGGCTGCCGAAGGCCCGATGGCAACACGTCGTGCACGTCGTTGAAGGCCATCACCTCCGAGGCTACTTTCCGGCGACCTTCACCCACCTAAAGGACCACCCTCATGACGATGCCAAGCCTGCAGATCAACGAATCCCTCTTCGATGGGTGCGATTTCTTCGAATCGGAATCGTCTCGCACTCAACTGGGGGAGGTTTTTCGCTTTGATCGGCGCCGCATCCTCTTCGGCGGAGGCGCACTGAAGAGTTTGCCCGAAGAGTGTCGTCTTCTGAAGGCGACGAGGATCTATCTGGTGCGAGACCCCGCCTTAGGTGACCTGAGTGCGCAGGTCGAGGGGGTTCTGGCCGAGGGTGGCCTCCAGGTCGTTGTCGTGGACACAGACGTCGTACCGAATCCCACCGTGGCCAGCGTCGATGGACTGGCGGCGCGTCTCCCGGCCGCTCAGGACTTCGATGCCGTCGTCGCTGTCGGTGGCGGATCGACGATGGACAGTTGCAAGGTGGCAATGGCTGTGGCAGCCAATGGTGGATCCGTGCCCGACTACTTCGGTTTCGACCTGTTCGAACAAGCGCCTGACTGGCCCTTGATCTGTCTGCCCACTACGGCGGGCACAGGGGCAGAGGCCAGCCGCGTGTCGGTGGTGGCCACCGATCAGGGCAAACAGGCGATCTACGACGACCACATCCAACCGAGGGTGGCGATCGTGGATCCCGACCTGACGGCGAAGATGCCGCCCGTGCTGACGGCCACGACGGGACTGGATGCGATCGGCCACGCGTTGGAGTGCACCGCCTCGACCAAGAGCACGGACCTCGGCGACGCCGTAGCGCGTGAATCCCTGCGAGCAGGTCTGCCTTTCTTCGAGCGTGCCGTCACTACCGGCGACCGTGCGTCACGACGACAAATGTCCCGCTGCAGCATTCTGGCCGGTCTGTTGTTGAGTCCTATCAACACGGGTGCGGCACACGCTCTGGGATACGGCATCGAGAAACTCTCTTTTCTGCGTGGCAAACCCGTGCCTCACGGAACGGCTGTGGCCCTGGTGCTGCCCGGCGTGATCCTGCACAACGCCCCCGCCGTTGCGGACAAGTACTACTACGCAGCTGGTGTGGCCGGGGTTGAACTGGATGGCGTCAGTCGCGAGGAGGGAATTCGACGCGTCGCTGCGTGGATCGATGGGCTTCGTCGACAGCACACGCCCTACGGCTGCCTGCGGGACGCGAATCTGAGGTCGGCGGACATCCCTGCCATGATGGAGATCGGACTGCAGGTGCGGCGACTTCTCGACCCAAATCCGGTAGAGGTGACCGAAGCGGATGCGGAGAAGATCTATCGGGCTGTGCTGTAGCTCCTGTTGACCGGCCTACTCCCGCCACTGGCCATCACGACGCTCCGGTGCCGGACCGATTGAACAGGCCCACCGCAGAGCGTTCTCCACCAGCCGCAGGAAGTCGAGTTCCCAGAAATCGCGCTGATGCCCTAAGGATGTGGTGAACACGCGCCCCGCTCGTTCACAGGTCCAGGCGACGGGCTCGTCGTGTTCGCTCGCCTGACCATGGAGCAGCGTCGTCGTATCGTCAGCGAGGGGCGTGTTACGATACAGTGAGCCGTGGGCGCCAAAGGGCTCGACTTCTTGAAGGATCTCATGCTCGATGCCTTCGGCATAACGCACCTGGGTCTCAATCTCTGAACCAAAATGGCCGTCGTAGTTGCCTCCGAGGATTTCCCTGTCGAGTTCCAACCAATGCTGGAAGGCGTGACTGGCCGTGCGCAGTGCCACCAGTGGCCGACCATCACGACAGTAGCTCTGAAAACGTTCCAGTTCGACACCCTGTGTTTCCAACCGGCGTGTAAACAGTACGACGGCGTCTGCCTCGTCGATGGCGGACAATGACACATCGTCGGTCTCAGAGGAGTAGACGATCAACTCGCAGCGAAGGGGAGCATTCACCTGCAGGTAGTCTCGCAGCAGGACGAGAGACTCCTCCGAGTCGTATTCGAAGGAGCCGGAAATCAGAACGATCTGGCGGTCACTCATGGCGCCTACTCTCCTGCGAGAACGTTGGCTCTCCTGCGAAACGTCTGGCTCCTATTTGCCCGTGCCCGAGACAATGACTAGTGTCGCGCCTTCGCTTCACCTGGAGACCTGCCATGTCCGCTGTCGAAGACGCCATCGCTCATCTCGACCAGTACGGGTACTGCCTGCTGCCCGAATTGATGCCCGCCGAATGGGCACGATCGTTCGCCGAACGGTGCCAGGAACTGCACGCAGACCCACAGAACGCCAACAAGATCTCCGGTGACGAGCACTACGAAACTCTCTTCGGCATGCTCAATCTCGACGATCGCACATGGGCGTGTGCTTCGCATCCGTCAGCCGTGACGGTGGCTCGGCATTTCCTTGGCCCTAAGTGCCGAGTTGTTGAAGCCTGCTCCAAACCGACACAACCCGGGGCGCCACATCAAGCGCTGCACGCAGATTCGGCTGGAAACTTCGTGCGTGTGCCGGACATCCCGTGGATGATCAACAGCATGTGGATGCTGACGGATTTCACCGCCGACAACGGTGCCACGGCCGTCGTGCCGGGCAGCCACCGATCGCGCCTGAGTGCTCCTCCTGCGGATCTCGATGTGGACGGCCCGCATCTTCATGCCATCTGCGGCACGGCGGGTAGCCTGCTGATGTGGCACGCAGGCACGTTCCACATGGCGCGCGGGAATCGAAGTGACACGGTCCGGATAGGACTCAACGTCGCCTACTATCCAAGATGGTTCAACAACTGGGTAGAGAATCACCATCAGCCGGTATGGCCGGAGACCTTCGAGCGCATGCCGCGGGTGATGCAGTCTCTGTGTACCGGGCGCCGGGTTCACACGCGAGCCGAAGCGTATGAGGCGCCACCCATGGCGCCACCGGAGGGTCCTTAGGCGTCAGTACCCAGGGAGACAGCTACCGAGCACCCCTCAGCTGGGCGAGCTGGCGCCGTGCTGCGTCGCCGCCAGGGCCATCGCCAAATTCACGGAGATAGCTCGACAGCATTCGCACCGCCGCGTCCGTGCCCTCCAACTCCTTGGTGACATACGCCCAGTCGAAATAGATCGGGAAGAACCCGGTGACAGCGCGGCGGCTCTCTCGTATTCGCCGACAGCCGTCTCCAATGCCGCAACACGGTCGTCGTCGTCTCCCGCATCCCTGGCCTGCTGAGCCACCAGGTATTGCTGGCATAACCCGTGGTAGAGAAAACCCTCCCGCTCATCGGGATAGAGTTCGGTGGCGAGGCGGTACCGATCACAACAGGTTTTCGCGTCACCCGCACCCCAGGCCGAGTTTCCTTGAAAAATCAGAGATGCAAGACTCGAACCAGTCAGCAGTCGGTCACCTGCGAATCTCTGGGCAAGGGCGAAGTAGTGGGCAGACAGTGAGTCCTGTTTGGCAAAGGAGAAGGTGCAGGCCGTGATGGAATAGGCAAGGGCAAACTGGGTGTCGACCTACGTCGCCTTGATCAGTTCCCGTGCTCCTTCTTCGAAGTATCCCGCGTACGTAAGGTCGTGACCTTTCACTAAGTGCTGATAGGCGGTCAGGTCCTTCGTTGTCATGTCGCCGATCGGCGCGATTCGGCCTTCCTCAATCTCAAAGTCGAAGACATCGGCAAGGCGATCACGGAATGCGAAACATGCCGAGTCCACGAGCGCGAGCAGTTCGCCATCACTGCCGGCTGCCCATGATCGGCGGACCAGCTCTGTCCGTTCTGGCCCACGGGCATCGAAAGTGCCGTGACACTCACCATCGACGATGGGACGCCGGCACGCCGAGTTCCTGGTGCCACTGCTCGATGACAGGGGGTTGCGGGCGACTTTCTTCGTGCACGCGGCGCCGACGGCCGACTGGCTGTCTGGTGGAAAGGTCTGGCAAGAGGTGGCCGCCGCCGGGCACGAGATCGGCAATCAGACGAACCGCAATCCGTGCTCGTGTGCCCATTCTGACAGCGATCCCGCCTATTGTCTCGAGCGTCTGTCGATGCAGCAGGTCTGGGAGAGTGTTGAGGCGTCTGAGTCGGTTCTCGATGAACTGATTCCCATCGGCAATGGCAAGCGAAGTTTCGCCTATCCCTGTTACNAAACGTGGGTGGGTCAGGGCGAAACGAGGCTNTCCTANGTGCCCCTCGTGGCAACCGAGTTTCTCGCCGCTCGAGGGGGGCCGCAGCGGATCACAAACGAGCCGTGGTCGGTGGATCTGTCGAATGTCCGTGCGCGGGGATGTGGCAGGGCGATCCGCCCCCCAGATCATCGAGTTCATCGAGGAAGGCGCTCAGAAGGGCCACTAGGTGGTGCTTGTGATTCGGGGCGAGGACGAGACGAACCTGTCCATCGAAGAGGAGGTCCTTGTGGAGGTCGCTGACAATCTGGCCGACAACAATGGGCGCCTCCTGGCTGAGACCTTTTCGCGTGTTGCCAGCTTCATCGGGCTGCGTCGGCATCAGTGGCACACCTCCGGTCGCTGATCGGTTCACCGGGTCGAGCGCAGGTAGGTTCGGCGGGTCGAACAGGCGGGGCAGTTCAGCGCGTCGAACACCAGGATGCGAAGTAGCCGGGGGCCCATCGGCGTGCGAGATTGTAGGTACGTTCGTGGTAGGCGCCGCCCGGTGGTTCGACCTCGGCGTTGATCCACGCCTCGGCCCCGGCCAGGTCTGGGAACTCGAGAACCCAGACCAGGTCACCATCCCGGCCGGAGCCGACGAGGCGGAACACCTCGCCGTGCATCAAGCCGTGTTCCTGGGCGACCTCCTGCAATCGTCGTCGACGCCGGTCATCACCACGCACGTCAGGGGCCACCTCGTCCGAACCGCGCTGCCAACGGCTGAAGCAGAGCACGACGATGGACCCGGTGTCGACCGAGAGGTCCGGCACACTGCGCGGGTCTTTCTCGCTTGCGTCCATCGTTCTCGTTGGCAGCCAGGACAGGCTGTCAGGTCGCCATCGACGGGCTAAGTCGTATTCGTAGTGCCCGTAGCGTCCGTAGGGCGGAGCGACCTCCGCCGTCATCCATGCCTCGGCGCCATCCAGATCGGGGAAGGCGATCGCCCAGAAACGTTCCCAGGCGCCACGGGGTGCGATCAGACGATACCCATCCATATCCCGCAGACGATGTTCGCGGGCGACGTCGAGCATGAGATCCACATGCTGTTGTTGAAACTCCAGTTGCTGAGACGAATCCAGTTGATCCCAGGACGGCAAGCGCCCGCCCCGATAAAGGACGACGACATCCTCGTCGTTTGTCGCGATGGTTCCATGGTCTGACGTCGACATCACTGTTTCTCCCGAAGTAGGCCGCCTAACTTTACCTCCCTCGCGAGGCTATCACAATCGACCCAACCGACGCCCCCTGGCAAACGCAAATCCACAAATGGCTGAAAAACATGAGTGACTACGAAAAGAGCGATGCAGAATGGCGTGAGCAACTGACGCCTGAACAGTATGCTGTCCTGCGCGAAAAGGGGACGGAACGCGTCTTTACAGGTCCCCTCAACGACAACAAGGCGACGGGCACGTATCGATGTGCAGGTTGTGGCGCCGAGTTGTTCACATCGACGGACAAGTTCGACTCAGGCAGTGGTTGGCCCAGTTTCACCCGTCCCGCCGAGGACGGTCGTGTGCGCGAAGAGCGCGATACGAGTCATGGCATGGTCCGCACTGAAGCCCTGTGTGCGCGCTGTGATGGCCACCTCGGACATGTCTTCCCCGACGGTCCGGCGCCGACGAATCTGCGCTACTGCATCAATTCCATTGCCCTGGATTTCGACGAGGAGACGGGCGACTGAATGGCACGTCACGACGGGTCGGACTTCTGGCGGAACCTGGACGTCCTGCTCGCGGCATGGCAGGTGGTCATCGATCGCCCCAAGGGATCGGCCCATCCCACGTATGCCAAGGTGATCTATCCCGTCGACTATGGGTATCTCACCGGCACACAGGCTGCCGATGGCGACGGCGTCGACGTGTGGCGAGGAACTGCGGAAGCGGGCGCCTTTGATGCAGTGGTGTGCACCGTCGATCCGGTGAAAAAGGACGTGGAGGTCAAAATTCTGCTCGGCTGCATGGCCCAGGAGAAGCGGCAGATCATGGACTTCCACACGGGCGGGATGCTCGTCGAGCGCCCCGTATAGTCGAGGGGCCAGTCGAAACGTCTAGCTCAGCGACATGCCTAGACGTAGGGAAAACGCTCGTCCCACGGAGTCTCAGACAACTCCACGAGAAGGTCGCCGAGTTCGCCCGCCTTTGTCTCGAGGATTACCTGTCCCTTCTGTGCACTCGATTCGCGGGCCTCGCCTCCGGCACTTTCGGGAACATACAGGTGCCAGGGGCGCACGAAGTGGGTCTGTTCCTTCAGTCGCGCGATCCGCAACTGGCCAAAGGGATTGTTCGCGAGTTTGTCTGATCGCACCAGGTCAGGGCGAATCCACAACATGCGTGATGTCTCGTCCTCTCCACCGTGATCGGATGCGTGTTCGATGGGCGACGCCACCCCCTCGGGCCACGCGCCCCAGGTCCAGCAGACGAAGGGCATGTCATCCATCCCGGCAATCTCTCGTAGCGTCGCATCGAGGGTGGCCGGATTCCCACCGTGGCCGTTGACGAACACGACCTTGCGGATGCCGTCATCGCGGCACTGCGTGACGATGTCGATGAGCATCTGCATCAATGTCCGTATCCCTACACGAAGGGCGAATCGAAAACGGCGGAAGTTGGCGTTGTTCGTGATCGGCAGGGTCGGATAGAGGAGCACGCGCGCGCTATTCTCATTGGCGGCACGAACGGCGAGATGGCATAGACGCGTGACTTGATAACAATCGGTCCCCATGGGAAGGTGCGGGCCGTGGGGTTCGGTCGAGCCGAGGGGAAGGACGACCACCTCCGGATCGAAGGCCTGAATGTCCTGAGTGGTCATCTCCTCCAACAGACCGGGAAAGGCAGGTGCCGCACTCATCGTCGTCCTCCGAGGATTCTGGCAAACATGGACAGCCGTCGCCCTTGCGCGATAGCTGTGGTTGCCGCGTAAGTAAGATGACGTCTCACGTTGTGCGCCAACCTCAGGTTGATCACGCGTGCCACTGTCTGCGACTTGCCACGATGTCAGGAGCTGAAATGACCGATCTGCCCGAGGTCCACATCGACGCCATTCACCGAGTCGTGGATGACGGTCTCCACAATGCCTTCACCGATCTGGTGCAGTTCAAGGGGAAGTTTTTTCTGACCCATCGAAGCTGCCCTGAAGGTCACATGATCTTTCCCACATCGAAGGTCCACATCCTGACCAGTGATGACGGCATCGGCGGGTGGCAGCCCGTCTTCGAATTCAGTGTTCCCGAGCGCGATGTGCGTGATCCTCATTTCCTGATCTTCGACGATAGACTCTTCGTCTACTCGGGTACCTGGCTGTGCCCGCCGGAGGGAAACCCCCGAGACATGAATGATCATCTCGGATACGCCGCTTGCACCGATGATGGTGCCTCCTGGGATGGGCCGACCATGTTGGAAGGAACCTACGGCCACTACATCTGGAGAGCGGCTGCCTTCGATGGTCGGGCCTATCTGTGTGGTCGCCGTCGCCGTGGATTCGCCCCGGGGCAGGATGAGAATCGCCGCGAACTCATCCAGGCGGCGATGCTGTCGAGTGAGGATGGACTCAACTGGCGTCACGCAGGGCTGTTTGCCGACGGGTATGGGGACGAGACGGCATTTCTCTTCGAACCAGACGGTTCGGTACTGGCTCTCGTGCGTGGTGCAGATCCAGTGCCCGCTCGTATCAGTCGGATGCGATCACCCTACGATCACTTCGAGCACGTGGAACTCGACCGCAATGTAGGCGGACCGTTGCTGGCACGATGGGGTGATCGTCTCCTGGTGGGTGGGCGCAAAGTGCTCAAGCCGGACAGGCCGGTGACCACCCTCTACTGGCTCGCCGACGATCAGCTTCACGAGATCTGTGAACTCCCCAGCGGCGGCGACAATTCGTATCCGGGATTCGTGGACCTGGGCGATGACCGCGGCTTGTTGTCCTTCTATTCCAGCCACGAGGGCAGCGGCAGGGGCACCGCGCCCTGTCACATCTATCTGGCTGAGCTGCGCCTGGACTGAAAAAGAAGTGGCCCCGTCCTCATCGAGGAGGGGCCACCAGNACGGAGGANAGGCAGGTGTGGGGGATCAGTCTCCGAGGGCCTCGTCCATGCTGTTCTTGGCCCCTTCCAGCACATCTCTGAGCGCGAAGTCACCGGCGCCAATCAACAGCTGAGCACCCATCTGCCGGTATTTCTTCCACTCCTCGACGCCACCCCCGGCGGTTCCCCAGGCCTTGCCTTGACTCGCGGCGGCGTCGGCGACCAGTTGCATCGCCTCGTCGAGACTCGGCGCCCCATCAGCCAGTCCCAGCCGCAGACTGAGATCGGCAGGACCCACAAAAATGCCATCGACCCCTTCGACACCGGCAATCTGCTCGGCCTGCTGCAACGCATTCAAGGTCTCGATCTGCAGGATCACGAAAGTCTCTGCATTGGCATCGTTGGTGAAGTTCTCCGCATCGATGGCGAAGTCGGCGTCGAGGCCGGCACCGTCGATCCCACGATTGCCGATGGGCGGGAATTTCACTGAACGAGCAATGGCCCGCGCCTCCTGGACGTCATCNACGAGGGGCATCAGCAGACCGCTGGCGCCATCCTCGAAGTATCGATATAACTTCGTCCGCTCCTGTGTGGGGGCACGCACCATGGCGTCGATGTTGTGCTGATGGCACATGGACAGGACGCTCTGTACCTCTCGCTGATCCATGGCCCGGTGCTCGAGGTCGAGCCAGATGCCATCGAACTCGTGGTAGGCGGCATAACGAATGTAGTAGGGGAGGAAGTGGCCCATAGCGCAGAATCGGGCACACTTTCCGTCGCGGATCTTTTGAAGGACCTTGCTCTTTCTCAATGTTCAGCTTTCGTGGTTAGATCTCAGGCGTCGAGCCCGAGGCCGATCAGGCGATTGGCATTCTTCCAGAGGATCTTTTCGAGTGCATCGGCGGAAATGTTGCCGTCGTCCCGTGCCTGCGTGAGCCACTCGATGTGCTGGAAGTCGAGTTCCACATCTGTATGGTCGAGGCCCAGCAGCAAGCGATCCTGAAACTCGTCGATGAAGGGCCAGGAGAACTCAGGATCGCGCGTGAGGGCGTTGAATCCAGAGCCAGCAGAGATGTCCCCGTTGAGTTGGGGATACTCGCGCAGCAGTCGAACGACGGTGCCGCCCTCGACGACGGGTCCCTTTGGATATCCTTCTTTGGTTTCGGCGGTAAGGTCGCCGCCGATCTCACTCCAGAAGGAGGCGGAGTGGCCGAAGAAGACCAGATNTGGATAGGTTTGCAGGACCTTTTCGAAGCGAGGCAGACCGAGGGTATCGATGACGCCGTAGGTCTGCTTCTCGGGCAGCGAGGTATGAAATGTGACCGGCAGGCCGAGTTTCTCCAGCGCGCCGAACAGAGACATCATTTTCGGATCATCAAAAGGGAGGCGTGCTGTGAGTTCGCCAAAACCTTTGAAGCCGGCATCCTTGTACTGTGACAAACCGGTATAGAAGTGTTCGACCGTGTGCCAATCGTGACGTCGTGGATCGATTTCGCAGTAGGGGATGAAGCGCCCNGGGAAGGCGTCGCAGATGTTGAGGANTTCACCCATACTCTGNCGCTCAGCGGGTCCGTCTGCGGAGTTGAGGGGCAGGATGACGGCCATGTCTACCCCCTTCTCATCCATGCGTCGGATTTGATCTTCGNCGCTGAGGAAAGTCCGCCCGTTGGGTTTAGCAAGNATGGGNCGTGCAAAAACGTGGGCGTGGACATCGATGATCATGGCAAGTTCTGACTCCAGGGCAGGTGAATTCNAATCGTCCAAGGGTGGTAGGTGCCGTCAGGTCGCGCAAGGGGTGCAGAGCTTGAGCAGCTATCCACTGCATCCAAGGAGTGGAATGGAACACACACCATCCGCATGCCNCCAACTGATCTTGGCAGCGATCCTGATTCCGCTGTCAGGATGGACCGATGACCTGCCCGTNCCTGCGCCAGGTGAGTTGGCTACGGCAGCCCTGCGCATCGGACATCTGTCTGATGTGGGCCGCTACGAGGAGGCCTGGCCCTCTGTGACAGTCTTCAGCGCGCCTTCCCCGATCACGCGGGGCCGTATCTGTACAAGGCGGGTATCTATGTGAACTGGATGCAATCCCATCGTCTCAGCGACTACGAAGCAGATGTCGACGAGAATGTGAAACGGGCGATCGACGCTGGGAAACGCCAACTGGACTCAAGTGACGAGCCCTGGATTCACTTCCATGTGGGGTCTGCCTACAGTNACCGAGCGATGGCCCGCTTTCGCCGCCACAACTGGATTGGTGCATTCCTCGATGGCCGGCGCAGTATCGATCACCTGAAGAAGGCGCTCAAGGGAGATCCAAAGTTATACGACGTCTACTTCGGCCTCGGTGGATATCACTATTGGCGCACCGCGAGAGCCGGGTTCATCCGCGCCGTCGCGTTCTGGATGCCCGATCGTCGCGAGCTGGGTCTGCGGCAAATGGAGCTGGCCGCACGACACGGTCGCTACATCAGAAACGGGGCCTTGCACGGGATCGCCCTCTCCCTGTATGACGCGGGTGAATTCGAAAGGGCGGTGGTTTTCAACACACAGGTGGTGGGTCCCAGCGAACCTGCAACGAATGGATCCCTCTACATGCGCGGCCGGTTGCTGGCCCGACGACAGGACTGGTCCAATGTGGAGGTGACGTTCAAGACACTGCTGGAGAAGCTTCCCCCTCGATCGGTCGGCTACCAGGTGGAGTGCAAACACTGGATCGCCAGAGCATCTCATGAGCTGGGTCGTGAGCAGGATGCGAGAGAGTGGGCGGCCGAAGCTCTTGCTCAGCGCGAGACCCGCCAGCCAGATCTGGAACTTGAAAACGCGTTGGACACGTTCGGTACCATCTATCAACGTCTGGTGGCGCTTCAGCAGGTGCTGCAGTGAGGGCTTGCCGGCGCCGCCGAACCTGCCTTAGATCGAGGCGCGCCTGTCACGACCTCGAGCAAGGAGATGACGAGTGAAGGGTCCAACAGCACACGAGCGAGAGTTCTGGGAGGAGAATGGGTATCTCCACTTCGAACAGGCCATGATGGGAGACGATCTCACACGGCTGCAGCGTGCCTTCGATCGTGCCGTCGACGACTGCAAAGCAGACTGGCTCGAGGGGGTCGCGAAGGGAACATCCCCGGCGGCCCACTTCGATATTCCCAAGCCCCTTGGGCGGGACGATGTCTTCATCGACATCGTCGACTATCCTGCGTGGTATCCGTATCTACAGGACTTTGCCGAGGGCGAGTTGATCATTATCGGGACTCAGGTGCGCATCCTGCCGGCGCAGCCGATCAGTTATGTCGGCTGGCATGCTGATGTGCCACTGACGAATCCTCTGCACATGAAGGTGCAGATCTACCTGGAGGATGTGCCCGAGGACGGCGGCGCCTTCGCCTTCGTGCCGGGAAGCCACAAGCCGGATGCCGGGCCCTGTCCGCAGCCGGTTCCCTATAACGCCATGCCCGGGCACAAGACCTTCCCGGGCAAGGCGGGGGACGCCATCCTCTTCAACTCCTACGGGTGGCACACGTCGATGATCAACGCAACGCAAACACCGAGAAAGTCCATCATCCTCATCTACGAGCGCTGGACGGAAGGCAGAGTATCCGCCGCCGACCATGTGTCGATCGCCGATCGGCTGACCACACCCGAACGTCGACGACTGTTCTGTCTCGAACCGGCGGGTGTATCCACGTCATGATCGACGCTCACGTCCACGTTTTCGCGAAAGACTCCGATGAGTTTCCACGGGACGTCGATGAGACGACACTTGCCGATCGCGAGGAAACGGCCGAGCAGTTGTTGGAGACCATGTCCCTCAACGGTGTGGAGAAGGCCGTCCTCGTGCAGATCGGCGGCTGCAACTTCGAGCAACATGCTTACCTGCTGCACTGTCTACGGGAATACCCCGATCGGTTTCGCGGGATCGGCCTCATCGCCGACCACGCCCATCCCGAAGACCAGATGGACCGGCTCGCCGATGAAGCGGGCATCATCGGCTTCCGGCTGTTTTCGATCGGTGGTGAGTCAGACCCCCTGGCGCCGATCAATGTGCGCACTTTCGATACCTACAGGGTCTGGGAACACGCTGCTCGCAAGGGATACGTGATCTGGCTCTACCCGCCGGCGGTGGAGAATCACTGCGTTCCTTTCCTGCTAGACGCCTTTCCCGATCTGACGGTTGTGTTCAACCACATGGCCTTCTGTCCGGGCGAGGGGTCTTTCAGCTACGACGACCAGGGTCGACCCAAGATCGACCTGCCCATCCCACCCGTGACTCGATACAACACGATGGGGCTGCATCAGTATCCGAATGTGTGCGTGAAGTTGTCGGGTCAGTACGCCTTCTCGAAGGAGCCCTACCCCTATCCCGATCTGGCCGGCTGGCACGGTAGCCTGCTCAGGACGTTCGGGGCGGATCGACTCATGTGGGCGACGGATTCGCCGTGGATTCTCAAAGAGCCTGGATACGACAAGCTGGTGAAGATTCTGGATACACAACTACCCGAACTGAGTGCCGATCAGCGGGCGCTGATCATGGGAGGCACCGCACAGGCACGTCTCTTCGACAGAGACTGATGCGCTCTCAAGCGATCGGTCGTCTCCTGGGAGCGTGACGTCATTGCAGCGTTCGGGTGCAGAGTCAGTCCCTGGGTTTGTACAGGTCAGACCCCTTGTCTTCTCGGCGGTAGTGCGGCTGTGAGATGACGGCCCTCTGATCGTCGGTGAGCTCATCGAGCCAGGGAGGCGGTGTCCAGGTGCCCATCACGCCTTCAGCGGTCACCCCGTTGTTGTAACGCATGATGACCGAGCGGCGCTGGTGGGTCGCCCTCCACGGCAGGGTGCCATGCATCAGGCACTCGACGAACAGAATGGCGTCTCCAGCCTTCGCGGGAATCTGCGCAAAACGACTCTGCGCAGCCTCGTAGAGGCGAATGTCGTCGGGGCAGGGGAAGTTGGCGCGGTGACTGCCTGGCAGACACGCGAAACCACCATCTTCGGGGCCCACATCCGTGAGTTGCACGGCCATGTTTGTCATGCCCGAATACATACGACCATTTCGATAGAGGTAACCGCGAGAGCGGTCGAAGGGTTCGCCGCCCTCGTGGAACCAGAAACCCTCGGCGCCCTCGTCCATCGTGATGATCCCTAACCCCTCCAGCCGAAAACCCGTACCGAGCATTTCCTCCAGGTAAGGGGTCAGACGCGGGTGTACCATCATCTGCCGGAAGGGGTCACAATGGGGTTTGTCCCAGGTGAGCATCCCACCGAGGTCACCCCGTCCCGTGGTGCCCTTCAGCGTGTCCGAAGCATGGGCCAGGTCATTTGGCCGGATGGTGATCTCATCTGCGTGGGCATCGATGGCTTCATTGGCCGCAGCCACCTCTTCTGACGTCAGGGCTTGCTCGATGACGACGTAGCCGTGCACGTCCATGAGATACTTCTCGCCATCTGTCACCTTGGGCCTCCTTCTATTCGTCCGACACAGCGCGGATCATGGCGATGATATATCCGAACTGGAACGCCCATCCCTGGCTGACCCGAACAGAGACACCTTCCGGATGGCGATCATCGGGATGGGACGGTGCGTGATCGGGCATCAGCATGTAGGGATAGCCCGTGCGATGAAAGATCTTGGCGAGGGTGAACATGTCCACGTCGCCTTCATCGGGCCACACTTCGACGAAGTCATTGAGGCCGCCACGGATGTTGCGAAAGTGGACGTTGAAGATCTTCTTGCGAGAGGAGAAATACTCGACGATCTCCGGCAACTCCTCGCCCGGCTTCTCCAGCCCCTCCGCAGCGACGCCACAGCAGAAGTTGAAGCCATGGTAAGGGCTGTCGGCGAGTTCGCTGAATCGTTTCAGCCCCTCAAAGACGGGGAAGTTCCAGCGTTCCTCGCCACGCAGGACCGGCGCCGGCGGATCTGGCAGGTGACAGGCCATCTGCACCTTGTGCTCTTCCGCAACGGGGATCACACGCTCGAGGAAATAGCTGATTCGAGCGAAGATCTCATCGCGATCGACAGAGCCGCCCTTGTGAGGCTCATCATTGTCGTACTTGCTGAACTCGAAGGAGCTGTACCCAGAGCCTCCGCGTCCGTATCGGGTCTCGGTGCGCTGATACCCGACGGTAGAGAAGTTGTAGTTCAATCCTCGCAGCCCCGCCTTTCCTGCATTTTCGATCCAACCACACATCGTATCGATGTCCCGATCACGCTGCGGGTCGAGGGCGAGGGGGATGCTCTCGGCGAAGGGGATATGGATCATCTCGAGATCGACGCCGGCAGCGGTGGCCGTCTCTCGCTCCCTCACGATCTCATCGAGATTCCCCGGATCCGGATCGCTGTCCATGTGGGTGACGCCATGACGGCGTAGGAACTCCAACTCCATCTTCGAAGTGCCAATGCCCTGCACACCTACGTACATATCGATTCCTCTCCCGTTTGATCAGTCCGATCAGATCTCGGCGTAGACCTCGAGCAGATTGTGTTCCGGATCGTAGAAGTAGAGGGTTCTGTGTCCGCGTGGCTGATCGGTCGGTGGTTCGGCGATTTCTACTCCGTAGTCCAGCAGAACCTGATAACACTCCTCGACCTGTTCCGGCTTGACGAGAAAGGCGAGCTGCACCCCCGGGGCGTCGAGCCGGGGACCTTTCCCATCATAATCGCGTGTGCGTTTTCTCAGTGAAAACAGCGTGTTCCCGGGATTGAAACCGATTCCGTCATCCCCTTCGCCACGGATCTCGAAGGGGAACAGGTCGCGGTAAAATTCCTTCATCTTCTCCACATCATCTACCAGCAGAATGGTGTAGGTCAGATCGTTGATGCCAGGCAGCATGGACGACTCCTGAGAATGCGGGCTCAATGCCCAGGTGAAGCGACGCCTACACGGCGTCGACGAGATTGCCTTCTACATGTACAGGACGAAACAGGGTCTGGCGTTTGGCGGGCATGGCGGCGAGCAGATCAGGATGGGGCTGCCACTTGTGCCACTTGCTGTTGACGTAGTTGTACCGGGTGAAAATGGCGATGCGGTCGCGCTGGGCACTCGCCCAAGGTGCGGTCGAATGTGTCGTGCCCTCACAGAAGATGAGAAGTGAACCGGCGGGGCACGAATAGGTTGTCCACAGGGGTGACTCGGGATCCTGTACGGGCGGCAGGAAGGCGCCCTTGTGACTGCCATTCACCAGCAGCGTGCCACCACCCCCGTGTTCGACCTCGTTCAACTCCCACACGACGCAGGTCAGGCCACTGCGGGCCTTGCCGGGGGCGCAGCGATAGTGGTGGGAGTCGCCGGGCATGCGCCAGAGTCCGTTGCCATTGTGCGGGCCGAACGAGCCTTCGCCTTCGGAGCGGACGCACAGAGAGGTAGACTCCATGCGAAATCCGTAGCAGTCCTGGCTGGTCAAGTCTGGATTGGCGAGAAACTCATTCATGAAACCGACGATGAAGGGATGATCTGCCAGCTTCTCAAGGGGACCGGCCACGGGCGATCTCTGCGACTCAGGGAGTGATTCGGGATCGCTGTGCAGTTGCTCGCAGTAGGCGCGCATCTGCCTCACATCACTCTCATCCAGCAGGCCTGGAATCAGCAGCCAACCCTGCGTGTCGAAGAGATACTTCTGCTCAGGTGTCGGGTCGATGACATCTACGCCGTCGGCATTGGTCCGTGGCAGGTCCATGTTCTCCACGTCCACATACTCGAGCCGGCTCTGCGAGAACAGCAGAGGTTGCGATGAGGATTGGGGCGTCACGTTCAGTTTCTCCTATTGCATCGGTGAGACGGGGTCGGGTGTAAGGACCACGGTGGATTCGCCGGCCACGAGGGGACCATCCACCTCACTGGCAGCACGTAGTGCTTCCCATTCCGGGTCTGCAACAAAGGACCTCCACGCGTCGTCGCGTTGTTGCGGACTGTCGAAGGACACGATGTAGGCCACTCGATCCTGGCCGAACTGCGCGTCAACGATGGGAAGCACAATGCCACCCCCTGAGATCTCCTCGACAGCCCCATCCGGGATCTGTCCAATCTCGAAAAAGCCATGCAGGGTGATACCATGTCTGGCGAACAGACGAGTACTGTGTTCGCTGAAGCGCCTCTTGAAGGCATCCAGCTTCCCGGGATGCAGATCGTAGGTGCGAAACTCGAAGATGCGCGGCATGGGCTGCTCAGTGGCCATAGGTCCAGGTGATGTCGGGAAACCCGTCCACCACGTCGGCCAGATCATCAAGTTCTTCGGCCGAAAGTGGGCCCGCCTCGATGGCGGCAGCGTTCTCCTCGATCTCATCGATACTGCGAATGCCGGATACGATCGTCGAGACCGCGCCGTTGCTCAATGCGAATCGAAGGCCGAGCTGCCGCAAGTCCTGAGGACGCCCTCCGGCAAATTGTTGCAGACGATGGGCACAATTGACCATCACCTCGGATTTCTCCAGGCCGGGATCCTGGACCTCGAAGAAACGTTCGAGATCCGTCAGGGACTGACACGCAGGGTCTCCCGCCAGCAACCCCGAGTGGAAGACTCCGCCGAGGAGTACGCCGATCTCCTGTTCTACGGCCAGGGGCAGAAACTCGCTTGCCGCGTCTCGCACGAGCAGGTTGTAGGTTGCGTAGGCCAGCGTCACATCGAACAGCCCCGTGCGAGCAGCCGGAATCAGTTCCGGTAACTGGCCGCTCACACCGAAACAGCGGATGATCCCAGTCTCCTTGAGTCTTGCCAAGGCGTCGACCATTCCCGCGTCGATGACGTGCTCAACCGCTTTTTCCTGGTGGCCATACTGATCGATACTGTGAATCAGCAGGATGTCGATCTGTTCGATCTGCAGCCGTCGCAGACTTGCCTTCGCCTGTGCGGCGATGTCGTCAGGTACCAGCGTGTCGCCATCTCCCATGGCTCCGCACACGCCGGTCTTCGTGCACACAATCCATTGACGACGATGGGCGGGATCGCGCAGATAATGGCCGAAGATCTCCTCGCTCTGGCCATAGGAGGGGGCCGTGTCGAGGAGGTTGACGCCCAGATCCGCGGCGCGGCTCATCGTTCGAGCGAAGCCGTCCGGCGCGACATCGAAATGAGGAATCTCGCGATAGGTGTTCGAGGGGCCCGAACTCGGCGTCGGACTCGTCCCATCGGCCGCAACGGGCCCGTATTTCCCCATGGGCCCGATGCCACCGATGCCAATCTCGCTGACTTCGATCCCCGTGCGACCCAGTGCCCTGTAGCGCATGGACTTCTCCTACCTCACGCCAGAGATTCAGACAGATGTCTCAGCACGCAACCGTCCTTTCTCATCCTGCGCTTCGTGCCACGTATCTAGCTCGGCACGCAGGGCCTCAATGGTCTGATGGCGGGCCGGCTCGTCGATGAGATTTCGTTGTTCGAGGGGGTCGGCATCCAGGTTGTAGAGCTCGTACACGACATGGCCATCGACATTTCCGCGCACGAGTTTGTCTGACTCCCGCACGATGAAGGATTGATTGCCCTTCTTCCACACAGACCGATTGTCCCAGTCGGACACTTGACCCGAGACCAGTTTCGTCAGATCTCGTGATTCGACGTCATCCGGTGGGGCCACGCCTGCTGTGGAGAGGAAGGTCGAGAATAGGTCGATGTTGCTCACGTTCTGATCGCATCGACGACCACCGGCCGGAGCCCGCGGATCATGCACGATCAAAGGCACGTGACAGGAGGCTTCGTAGGGCAGTCCCTTGTAGAAGGCCCGGAACTGACCGCCGAATTCTCCGTGATCGGCGCTGAAGACGACGAGTGTATCCTCCCACAGTCCCTCCTCGCGAAGGGCGGTCAGCAATCGACCGACACCATCGTCGATCATGGCCACATAGCCATAGTAGGCGGACAGAAGCCGACGATACGTGCCTTCGTCCCAACCCAACCGATCGCGTCGATTGAGCCAGTCCATCTGAGGTGAACTGAGAAACAGGGGCTTGTCCTCGACAGAGTAGTAAAAATCGTCGGGCAAAGGGATCTCATCGGCGGGGTAGAGATCATCCCAGGGGGGCGGACACAGATAGGGCTGGTGCGGACCGAAAATGGAGCAGTTGAGGAAGAAAGGTTCGGCTGCGGGTCGTTCGTGTCGCAGATACTGAACCGATTCGCGAACCGACCAATTCACCTCGTGGTGCTCGAGGTCGAGGAACCCGCTGCCGAGCATGAATCGTTCCTCGTCGGTGTGCTGGCAGGCTTCATCGTCGGTGAATCGCTGGACGGCAGCGGCCGGATCGTGCTGGAAAGCGGTCTCCTGCAGATACCGGATGTAGGCGGAGTCCGTCGCTTCTTCTGCGCTGTAGTTCGTGTACGGCGCATCATGCCGCAGCAGGTGCCGGAAACCGAAGGCGCGGTCCATCGGCTTCAGATGGAGTTTGCCCACCAGAGCCGTGTCATAGCCTGCATCAGTCAGATACTCAGGCAACACCTTGCGGTCATGTGGATACAGGACGGTTTGATTGCCGCCCATGCCGTGCGTATCGGCGTAGTATCCGGTGAACAAGGAGGCCCGAATCGGTGCGCAAGCCATGGTCGGGCACCACGCATTGGAGAACAGTGTCGACTCTGCGGCGAGGGCATCGAGATTCGGTGTCTGCACGACCGGATGGCCGAGCATGCTCAGGCAGTCGAAGCGGAATTGATCGGTGAGAATGAAGAGGATGTTCATGAGCTCTTTTGAGTCGGAAACACGCCGTACTCGATTATGAGCTCAACATCGTCTACACGGATCTCGCCCTCGAAATCATCAGGTCGCGAGTGCAGGACGAATTGGACCTTGTTCGTCCCCTTCGTTGGGCGAAGGCCATCGAGATCGAATTCGAGCCATTGTCCCGTATAGGCATCGTGCCAGCGTGGTGTGCGGCGGCAGGTTTCCGTGGAGAGGGATGTTCCATTGAGGCTGACCTCAAACCGATCCTGAGACACGAGTTCGGCCACGTTGATCTTGAGTATCATCCGCCGAATGCGGTCGTTTTCTGGATCGTCGTTGATCGAAAACTCGACTTCGTAACTCTTCGCCGGGTCTGCCGCCGGAATCGAAACGGGCAACTCGGCACCGTACACGTAGCTCTCCTCGTTCTCGGGTCGCTGCCTTAGGAAGTAGTGCTTGTCGCCTTCTCGCGTGAGATCAGGATCCCCCATGAAGGAGAGGGTGCGCCGTTCGCCATCTTCCAGGGGCCAGTCCATGAACCACGTGTACAGGCCATCTACATCGGCCTCCCAGAAGTTCGACGCTGCGGCACGCATCATCTGCGGTGTCGCGTGTTCGACTTTCGTGTTGGGCCGTCGTCCATCCAGGTAGTAGGGCTGCAGCATGCCATAGACGGAGATGTCGTTGGCATGGGCCGCCTTCACGATCCAGTCGATGGGCATCTGTGCATCGAGGACAAAACAGGAATAGGCCATGGGGACGACAAAGTCGACGTATCCCTTGGCCAACCACGTCTCCACGTCGAGACCTGCCCGCTGATTCAACTCCACCGTCGGATAAACGCGCGCGCCGAGAAGGCCGGGTTGTCCAGGACGTCCCCTCACTGTGGCCGAGGCGTCGCGGACGAAATCCGTCATCAGCGAGGCGTGCTCGGGGGCCTCATCCGGGTTCAGGCAGAAGGGGCATCCGCCGGGGGAGGCGGCGAAATCAAGCTCGATACCCTCCGCATCGTAACGGGTCGCCAGTTCTTCGATGATGGCGTGCTGATGATCTCTGACCTCGGTATGTACGAATCCGCGGCCCCCTTCGGCCACGTTGTGCTCAGGATTCATTCCACCATAGGCACCCAGACGAAGACTGGAGAAAAACTCCATCCCCTTTTCGTGCGCGCGATCGATGAGGACCTGCAGTGGGTCGAGATCCTTGGCGATCAGACTCTGCATGTTCTCCCAGCAGCGCCATTCGTAGGCATTCTGAAAAGGTTTGCGGTCCGAGCCCCATTCCAATCCGACACGAGAAGGGTAGAACAACCCATCGGCGCGAGACACGCCATAGATGAAGGTGTCGATCCCTGTGCCGGCGACCTCGTCGACGGGAATCCACGCATCCTCCATCCGCATGGGCGGTTCGAAGACGAACAGGTAGTAGTGGCGCGCGTCGTTGAAGTAGATGGTGCGTCGCTTTCTCATAACCGTCCGTTCCGGATGTCGCTGACCACTTCTACGAGGCCATCGACAACGGCCTCCAGCATCTGTTCGCCCTTCTCTGCCGTGCCAAAACTCGGGTCTCCATGGACGCCGACCCTGGTGCGTTCATCCATGCGTTGGAACTGAGCCACGAGTCCGCCATGACGCGATTCGGGGTGAATCCCATCCAGGCCCGGTCGATCGGCCTTCACCAGATCTGGACGGATGACGAGCATCATGGACGTTTCCATCTCTCCCGCATGTCCTGAGCCCAGCGGGCCTGCCTCCTTGATCTCGTCCAGCTCCTGTCCCGCAATGCGCCAGTGGGAAGCGCCGAATACCCTCGTATCGTCGTGGGTCTCCTTGATCTTCTGCAGGGCCACGGCCATATCCGCCTCGTTGCCGCCATGCCCATTCAGGATCAACACTTGGGAGAATCCGGCCGAAATCAGACAACCCACCGTCTCGTAGATCACATTGATATGTGTCTCGGATGTGGCGGTGACACTGCCGCCAAAGCGTATGTGATGGTAGGAATATCCGAGCCACTGCGTGGGTAGGCAGACAACATCGTCGGGGATTCTGCCCTCCAGGCGACGGACAATCTCGTCGGTCTCCATCGTATCCGTGAGAAAGGGCAGATGGGGACCGTGCTGTTCGAAGGAGGCGATGGGGTAGACGGCAACCAGGGCGTCCTTGTCCAGTTGTTTCACTTCGGGCCACGTCATTTCGCCGAGTTTCATGGACTCTCCTTTAGTAGCGAACGACAAGTTCGACGTCTGTGAGGGTGATCGGTGCGAGCAGCTGCGGGTGACGTTCGATCAACACGACGTGCACTCCATGCCTTCCCGGTTCGATCTCTCGCGATGTCAGATCCCACTCAAGCCATGCAGCACTGCTGACGGTAGAGATTTCGCGCCAACGAGGCTGGGGCTGAAAGGCGCCACCGGGTGGTGATGGATTCTCCAATCGGCACGGAACAACCTGCGCCGAATCGAGGACTTCACCGTCCCAGCAGACACGCACCACGTCCTGCAGCAGCATCTGGTTGAGTTCGCTGATACGGCGTACAATGCGGAAAAAAGCCCGCATCATCTTTTCAACCGCGGTTTTACTGTCATCACCATAGCCCATCATGGCGGCCACATCTGGCTGATAATCGAACAATAAGCGGTTTTCA
>PATE01000077.1 GCA_002712305.1 Gemmatimonadota bacterium
GCCGCCACGCTCACCGACCGTGCTGCGGTGAACGAGTTCCTCGCCAAGGATCCACAGTTGGCGAATTTCCAGGACGGCAACGGCAGTCGACCCGCCGTCGCCGTTGCCGGCGCCCTGACTTCTGCCGGCGCGACCGCCGACGGCATCGTCATGCCGACGGGCCGAGAAGATCTCGACAAGGTTCTGGAAACGGCGAAATGACCGCCTGGGCGCTCGCCGTCAGGGGGCGCCCACCAACCAAGGAATTCAGGCGTGGGTCTTCGCCAGTGGCTTGTCGGGTGTGGCGCCGCTGTAAAGGCCTCCAGAGCGTTCGTACGACACCTGCACGTCTCCATCGTCTGCGACCTCAAGCCGCGGGACGTTTCCCGAGTGATTGTCCCGGTCGGGGCCGCGCATCACCGACAGTTGGGCGTCGCTCATTCCCTCCACCACATCGCCCCACCTTGCCTCAGGGTGAGCGAAGTCTCCGCCACTGCGATTGAAGTTGCGTGACGAGTACTTGATCAGAATGCTGCGCCGCGCCACCTCGCTATGCCAGGCGAGGGCGCCATGGGTCTGGGCGCCATCCATAAAGAACAACACGTCGCCCGCCTTGAAGGTGGGATGGACGACGAGACCCATGTCGTCATCACAGGAGCGAACGCCGGGCGGCATCCGATACTGTGCTTTGTGGCTGCCTGGAACACAGGCGAAGCCCCCATCGTCGTCGGTGACGTCGCGGAGTTGCCAGGTGACGGTCACGGCTTCGCAGAAGCTGCGACCGTTCTTGTAGACATAGGAGCGACTCGGATTCAGCGGTTCGTTGGCATCGTGCAACGAGTGGCCTGAGGTGCCCTTCACAGCGCAGAACGCCGTGGGTCCGTCACATCGGAAGCCGCTGCCACCCATCCACGTAAGTCGATGGACGACGGCGGGGTGGGCCACCATGCGGCGAAAGGGGCCACACCAGGGTTCTGGCAACTCGAGCAGACGATTCAGCACAGGTCGCCCCGTGCCGGCCAGGGACGTTGAGTTACGAGACAGCTCTTCCTGGACGACGATGTCGGACTCGAAGCGATCGATCGCCCCGTTGGCCAACGCTAGGTCTTCGGGACTCATGACGTCTCGGATCACCAGATGTCCACACAGGTCCCAGAAGAAGAACTCCTCCTCATCGATGCCGCAGTCCGGATCGTGACGCAGAAAGGACGGATGGAAGGCCTCATCTGCAGAGGCGACGTGACAATCGTCACCCTTGGCAATGAGCGTTTTCGGGGGTGTGGTGTCCGATCTGCCCGGTCCGTGCAGGACGGTCTGTTGGGCAGGCGTCAATTCCTCTTTCCACGGCGGACTCTGTGTCTCAAAGGCGTCCGCGCCCGAACCGGCCTCGAGGATGACGCCTCTGGCGGCGAAGCCGTAGTCGAGAAGTCGAAGGCGCCTTTCCCCTTTCCATGGACGGAGCCCACGGATCGTTGTGTCAGCGAGGAGCAACAGATCGCCGGCTCTCACGGGAATCTCACGGACCAATCCCAGATCCTGTGCGCCCTCTCGAAACGCTGATGGCATGGCCACGTTGGTCTTGTGACTCGCCTGCACGAAGGCAAGACCACCGTCACCCTCAGCCACATCGTCCAATGCCCAGATCGCCCGCACCAACTGACACTGGCGACGAGCATTCTGGTGGTAGTAGGCGCGGGCTTGATCACGAGGCTCGTCACCTCCTGACAGTTTGCCATCGAAACTGAGCTTGGCTGCCGGGTCGTCCGTGATCAGGCGGGGGAGTTGCTCGAGGCGAAAACCGGTACCGCACAGCTGATTGAGGTAGTCCACCAGCACCGGGTGGACGAGCAGATCGCGAAAGAATTCGCGCTGCTCATCTTCCCAGCTCAGCATGTCATCGAACTGGCCGGTCGCATCAAAGGCCTCATTGAGCTGGGCTACCATCGTGTCGCTCAAAACGCCGGGCACGATCAGGTAACCGCCCGCGTCGAAACAGTAGTTCTCTTCGTTCGTCATCATCTCCTAGTCTCCTGTGTCCCGCCAATACATGCCCACGAGTCGCCACTGCTTCTCAAGGGGGCCGCAAAGTAGATCAGTCTCGATCCCTGCCACGTGGTCATGATCTTTCCTGCCGAATCAGTCCACGATCCGCTCTCTTCGGTCACCACGATACCCAATTCTTCGTTCGCCGTCGTCGACTGAAACTGTATGTCGAATTCATAGGAAGAGGCGTTCACGTGCGGATCCTTCCCCCATTCCGCTATGTAGTCTGCGGTACAATAGGCCGCTGGAACCCACTGGGTCGGGTCGTCTGGGGTCATCGGAGAATCTGACTCATTTCGTAGATCGCTCTGAAGTGGCGATTGCGGCCCTCGAACAGAGCCGCCGCATCGGCGATGGCTGATGGCTTCCCAATGTCGGGGTCTGCGGGATTCTGCACGAGGGTGACGTCGGCGATGGTCACGATTCGATAGGTGATCGTGTCGCAGGCACACCGATAAGCTCCCATGGGTATCACGGAGCCAATACGTGCCCCGGTCTCCTCGAGCAACTCTCGAGGCAGCGCCTCGATCCCTGATTCACCGGGCTCCATGGTGCCTCCGGGAATCGTCCACTCACCGTCGGCGCGTCGTGCCACGAGACACTCGTCCGATCCATCGACATAGGGCACCGCGTAGGCATGAGACGCCTTGCCTGCGTCGACCTCGCCGAAAGGCATGAATGAAACATCAACGCCATTGTCGCCAGTGAAGCTAAGTTCGGGAAACCTATCGATTAATGGGCGGATGATGTCGTCGTCAACGGCGGGCTTGTGATCCGGCGGGTCGGTCTCGACCCCCAACAAATGGTATAGGGGTTCAAGCATCCGATCTTCCAGGGCGATGAACAGAAGTTTCGTAGCTTCGTAGAATGAATCAGAAACTGATGAATCGCTACCCGTCGATTGCCGATCTGCGTTTGCGGGCTCTCGAACGCATCCCTCATTTCGCCTGGGAATATCTGGATAGTGGCACGGGGGCCGACGTCTGCATGCGGCGCAACCGAGAGGCCCTCGATGCGGTGACGATGGTCCCACACTTCATGAAGGGCGTCTTTCAGCCGATTCTCTCGACGCGTCTGTTCGGCGTTCTCTACGATGTCCCCTTTGGTGTGTCGCCCGTTGGTTTGACGGGTCTGATGTGGCCGCGGGCTGAACGCATCCTCGCGGTGTCCGCTGGAAAACACCGGCATCCTTACACGCTCAGCACAGCAGCGACGGAAGCGCCGGAGACCATCGGGCCCCTCGCCGACGGCATGGGCTGGTTTCAGCTCTATCCTCCGCGAAGTGCCCAGATTCGACGGGATCTGATCGAGCGGGCTCGTGACTCGGGATTCACAACTCTATTGGTGACGGCAGACGTGCCCATCGCCAGCCGCCGCGAGCGTCAGGTAAAGGCGGGTGTTGTCGTGCCACCCAAGATCACCCCACTCATGTTGTATCGATGCGCAATCAGGCCCGCCTGGAGTCTCGCGACGCTCATCGCGGGTCGCCCACGCTTTCGTGGACTCGAGCAGTATATCCATGGTCGAGACATGCGCGATATGCTGCAGTTCATCGGTCAGGAGCTGGGCGGTGGACTCGACTGGGATTACCTGAAGGCCGTGAGGGAGGAGTGGAATGGCCCTCTCGTGCTCAAGGGGGTGCTTCATTCGGCAGAGGCGATCGAAGCCGTTTCGATCGGCTATGATGGGATCATGGTGTCTAATCACGGCGGGCGGCAGTTCGATGGCGCGCCGGCGGCGATCTCGGTGCTACCGGAGATTGCCGAGGCGGTCGGTCAGCGAGCGAAGATTCTCTTTGACAGCGGTATACGGGGCGGGCTCGACATTATTCGTGCCCTGGCACTGGGCGCCGATTTCGTGCTGTTGGGCAGGGGGTTCATGTATGGCGTCGGTGCCCTGGGCCGTCGCGGCGGCGATCATGTGGCCGAGATCCTGAAGGCGGATCTTACGAACAATATGATCCAGTTGGGATGCAGGTCGATTGCGCAGATCAAGGAACGGGGCGCGAGGGCCCCGTCACCAAGCTAGTGCCAGATCTGACGGACTTTGCGCCCACGGACGGCTGTGTTGCCCCTCTCCAGATGCCCTTCCTCTATGACGAGTTCATCTCCCGTCGTGTTGGCATGTTGGGCGGCGACGTCGTGACCCTCGCCGGACTTGGCATAGACGACTAATTCGTCGTCTGGGACGAATCGATCGTGTTCGTGAAATCGTCGGCGCCGGGGCCCGAGTGGCTCCGTCCGCTGGAGACGGTCGCGAAGTCTGGCATCTCACTTATGACTTCCCGGAACGTCCGCTGCTCACGGGGCATCAAGGTCTGATCGACGACGCGTTCTGCTGCGCGGCACGCAACGAGCAGCTGGAGGTTGCGGCGTATCTGCTCGAACAAGGCGCATGGGTTAATCGGGTGACGTATGTGGGCACGGCCCTGCATTGGGCGGCCTTCCTCGGGCGGTTGAAAGCAGTCCGTTTCCTGCTCGAGCACGGTATCGATCTCGAAGCGCAGGATGATGAGTTCCACGGGACGCCGCTGGCGTGGTCACACATCTTTCGGATTTGCGAGACCGCTTCCTTCTTAATCGAACAAGGCGCCGAGTGCTCGCCGCCACTGTTGTGTGCCTATGGCACGGTGGCCCGGATTCAGAAGCAACTGGCGGATGGTACCGACGTAGATGAGATCGACTTCCAGGGCGATACAGGGCTCATACACGCGATTCGTGAGAAGAGAGAAGACGTGGTGGAATTGCTGCTCCGTTCGGGAGCGGACCTGGATCGAACCGATGGCAACCGACCAAGCCCGAGGGAGGAAGCAAGCCGTGCAGACCTCTCGTCACTCATCGACTGACCATCGTGGGCCCATGGGAAACCCCATGGGTTGCGAACGCGCAACGCGACTCAGAAGTGATCGGGCGCCCAGAAAAGGGGCTCTCGGCGAGGGAAGAGGTCCTCCCATTGCTGCTGGTCTTCGGCGCCGATTCCTCGGCTCTCCAGCACCGGTCGCAGATCTCGCATCGATGATTCCCCGAAGAGTAGGCGCAGGAGAAGGTCGGCGGGGATCTTCTGCACCGACGACGCAGCAGCTGGAGCCACCTTCTCGACGAGACCGGCAAGATCCAGAGGCAGCCCCATCATTGACGCGTCGCCGGCCAATTCGAGATCGGCATCAGCCGCTGATAGGAGCGTATCCACGAAGGGGTGGGTTTGGGGGATCTCACCGTATACCCGGGTTACGCCTACTCGGTCGCATTCGGCCAACAGATGGTGAACCAACGCCTCCGTCGAGGCTCTGTCTCGAGACGCGACATCAGCGATGCGCATTCCGTCGGATCTCTCATTCCAATTGAGATAACCCCGAAGATGATCACTTCGGACGACGACCGTCGGCAAGACGTCCCGAACGCGGGATGGGGTGTAATCCCAGTAGGGTCGTGGTCGCAGCATCGTTCCGCTCTGGCCGTCGTTGCAACGTTGATAGAGGGCTGCTACTTCTTCGAGGTCGCGTGACTCATCGAAGGATTCGACGGCCAGTGCTGCATGGGGGGCAGCATTCGTCGCCACCGAACAGCCATCGTCGTTAGTCGCTTCGTCCCAGGTTGCACGGAAGCCGGCCATGGGCACGCAGTGCCAACCCAGACGCCGGTAGAATCGAGCTGGAATCTCGGTGAACAGCAGTCCAAGTTCGTAGCCACCTGACCGCATCACCTCTTCGGCGTACGTCATCAATTGGCTGGCCAACCCACGCCGCCGGTATTCGGGGTGCGTCGTCACGCCGCCGATCCCACCGATACGCACGGGTGTGGATCCAAGGTGAATCTGGCGATCCCAGATTCTCAGTGCCGAAACGAGTCGGCCTTCGCAGGAGACGACGAGGGTTTGCTCGGGGTGCCACGTGGGATCTCCCTCGATATAACCGCGGTATCGCTCGGCGCCCTCCGGATTGTGGACCAGACAGAGCAGGTCGATGAGTTCATCGAGCTCGGTCTCGCGAATGGGGCGGATCTGGGGTTCAGACATGGTGAACGTGTGGGGATTGGTGTTGCGTGGGATCCATAAACGAGGCCATCGTAGGGCATTCAGTCATCGAGTGCGACCCATGTCAAAAACGAGAGCGATGCAATACCCAAAACTGCAATAGGAAGTTCTGACGGCGCTACAACAGGCCGGCAGACCCGAACTCGGCGAAGCGGTCAAGGCAGATCGCAAGTCGGCACTCACCTACCTGGCCGTCCGCGCACCGAATCAACGCAAGATACTGAAGACGGGGTTCTCGTTCTACGAGCTTGAGGAGCGAGAGATCCTCGATGTGTGGGATGACCTGTGGACCCATTCGCCCTACTACGACGCCATGGCCGTTTTCGTTCATCGACGACGATGTCTCCACTCCGAGCTCGTCAGAGATATTCTGATGGACCCGCGCCAACAGGGCCGGGTACAGCAAGTCGGGGTTCGTTTGTTCAGCCTCGAATTCGTGATGGGCGAACCTCAACAGAAGGTCCGATGCCTCTATGGCCGTGCTCTGCTCGCGCAGCAGCGGCTGAAAAGCGTTCCAGATCCCCGATTCCCAATCGATGAGGGTTCCGTAGCAGTCGAAGGTGAGCACCTTGAAGTTTCCGAGCTTCATGGCAGTGTCCCTCAAGTGAAAGTCAAAGCGGATTCTGGACGGTTTCGACAATGATAACCAACCGTTGCTTCCCATCGGAAATTGCCGAAGGCGTCTGTTTCTCGTACTCCTTGTCGGAGCGAGATGTACTAAGAACTGAATCTCTCTCCCGCCCGGGACGGAGTCTCCGCTGATGATCCGACACCATGCAATCGCAGTTCTCCTCGTCCTTTCGTCGACGGCGGTCTTGGCCCAGTCCAACCACTCCAGTGCTGATGCCGAGGAAGAGGCGGCCATGGCGGCTGTCGTGGTCGAATATCACCGCCTCGTCGCTTTGCAGGACAGCTCAGCCTTCGATCTGCTCGCACCTGCCTACATGCAGACAGAGATGGGTAAACGGGCTGATGCCCGGACGTGGCGTCCATCAGGTCAGCTGCCCTCGTGGCTCAAGAGATACTCCCACAGTGATGAGGAGTTTCACGTGTGTTATCAGAATGACGTCGAGATCGTGCACACGAGGATTCTTGAGTCCGGTGGGATGGTGCTCACTCATGAGGTCGGCAGCTACCGGGGAGATTCATGGGATAGCTACAATGCCTGGATCATGATTCGCATCGACGGCACCTGGCTCATCGGTACCTCGCTACACGAACTTCCACCGGCCGTGACCGAGGGGATGCGATCCCCGACTGAGACGAACTAAAGCGCTTTGTGAACCTGCTCACTTCCAGACTCCCGTTGCGCGAATACGTCGGTTCAGACGTGCACCCGACACATCAGTGGCGCTGCGATCCACGCTATCTGGAACACGCTCCGAGTGATGGCTACGAGATCAGCCACTCGGAGGAACTGATCGAGCGTTTCATCGGTTGGCAGTCGACGTCTCCACGAAGGCGTTGGCAACTGGCAATCGAGCGGCGTGACACGGTCGAGCTGATCGGGTCAGGCGGCGTGCGCACGAAAGGAGAGACGGACACGGCCGACATCGGTCATGAACTCGACCCCCGTCACTGGGGGAATGGCTTCGCCACCGAAGCGATGAGTCGGCTCGTCACGTTTGCCTTCGAGGAGGCCTCCCTTCGTTTGCTGACGGCGCGGGCTGTCTGTCGTAACGAACGCTCCCTGCGTGTTCTCGAACGCCTCGGATTCGAGCGGGCCGAGATGATTCCGACTGGCGTTATACCGGACGGAACGGTCTGGCCAGATCGCTACGAGTATCACCTGCATGGCTGATTGGATTCGTCCCGAACCGCTGAACTGCGCGGATGACGTCCCGATCGTAACTCGTGAGCAGGACGCACCCACCGTGGCGCAGAGTCTGTGTGACGGACAGAACGCTTGCGTTGGAGATCTGTACAGCACGGGATTGGCCGCGCTTGCTGAAGTGCGCCGGTTGCTGTCGTCGGATGCCCAGTTGGATACCTATGAAGCTAGTCGTCAGAACCGACGGGCCTATCGACAAGCCTCACATCGGCTCCTGGTACCGATCCGAAATCGAGAGATCGCGCTGCGCAAGTCACCGACGATCGGGTGGCTCGTCGAACTCTATCCGGACATCTCTGACTTCCATCTGACCTTTCCTCAAGTGCAGGGCCTCAACAGTTCCTGGCAGTGGTACGAGCGCGGCGTCGAACTGCCCGGTCTCGAACGGCGACTGCACCCGTTCTACGGCACCTATTTCCCGACACGTCACGACCACCTCGCATTGTTCGACGAGTGGTTGCGTTCCTACACGGGCCAAAAGGACAAGGCGCTTGATATCGGCACCGGCTGTGGTGTGCTGGCCATGATGCTGGGCCGGGCAGGTTTCTCGCGCGTGCTGGCGACCGACACCAATCCGAACGCGATCGAGAGTGTTCGTCGCGATCTGAAGCGGCTGAACCTTGAGGCGGGCATCGAACCCGTCGTCGCAGATTTTCTTGGAGAGGAAACGGGGGCGGATCTCATCGTGTTCAATCCGCCCTGGCTGCCAGGTGAGCCCGAGGGCCCGATCGATGAGGCGGTCTACTACGAAGAGGGTTTCTTTGAGCGGTTTTTCAATGGCGCCGCAACCCACATGGCCGCCGATGCACGACTTGTGATGTTGTTCTCCGGCCTCGCCGAGGACGTTCTGGCCAGCAGTACCCACCCGATTGAAGCGGAGCTGTCGTCGAGCTCTCGATTCGGTCTCGTGCAGAAACTTGAGCGCGCCGTGCAGCCGTCCTCGAAGAAAACGAGACGCAGGAAGCGGTCCGCCGATCGAGAGAAGGTGGAACTCTGGGAGCTCCAACGAGGGTGATGCGCTAGTCGAAGGGAAACGGTGGCAGCTGGTAAACGCGCAGAGACTCATTCTCCCATCGGCATCAGGTGCTTCGACGGGCGAATCAGGTGATCGTGTTGAGCAAGGGACGGGTGGTGGCACAGGGGGCTCTCGATGACCTGCTGTAGACAAGCCCGGAACTACAACGAATCTGGCACGCCGAGGGGTGACGCGACCGGCTCAAGTGACAGGCAATCGCCACAGTGATCGCCTCACGCCTCAGTTCTGCAGAGAGCTCGAATCTTGGGCAAGGACACTCGCCCGTCCGGCACGTGCCTTCTCCATGGCAGATTCAAGCCCACCCTTGAGGGAAGCGAGTTTGAGGGCTTGCAGAGCCATTCATCGGCATACTCAAGGCCGTCGTCCTCAGGGCCCATGCCGGAGATGATCATGGTCGCCGTACACGGGCGCCCTGCAGGACGAAGTAGGTACTCAGCCCTTTGCTCCAGGTCCTCTGTTTGCGTCCAAACCCATCTCGTATCTTCTGCTTCCAGAGGACACCGATCCTATCGCTTTGAATATCGACGGTCTGCAGCTCGACTTCGCGTCCTTCACGACAGAGCCCATGGACTCGATTGCCACGTCGGGTGTCTTGGCGACCCTGCAACTTCTGGCGGTCAAGCCGACCGAGCAAGCACTGTTCCTGATCGATGACAATCCGATTCGGGAAACGCGACTGGTTTTGGGTGACCGCGTTTCCGAGGTCCGATTCCGATCAGTCGGATGGATGGGGGTGAAGGTCGTCGGCACCGCAACAGCGGTCACACCAAGCACGTGGGGTGATGTTAAGATTCGTGTCGACTGAGGTTCGTGGCCGATCGCATAACAAAGGTCGCAGGGTGTGAGTCAATCAGTCTATCTGCAGATTCTCGGTTCTGGCGCCGGTGACGCGAATTTCGATTCGGACGGGGCAGCTGATCTGCCACCAAAGGATCGACGACGGTACGCCAGCAACTTCCTCGCGCCTGATCTGCTGATCGACTTCAATCAGCACACGCCTGGCGCGCTTGCTCAATACTCCATCGACCCGACGTCCATCGAGTATCTGCTCATCAGCCACGGCCACTTCGATCACTTTCAGCCAGTTGAGATCATGCGTTTTGCCGCTGGGTTGTCTAAGCCGCTGAAGGTGTTCGGCAACAGCATGGTGATCGATGCGCTGGAGTTGTGTCGCGATACCGCGTTCGACGAGGCGACGGGCCGGTTCGTTCTGCACGAAGATCCCTACAATCTGCAGACCACGAAGTTGACTCTCGCAGAACAAGCGACGGTGGGCGCCACTCGGGTCACACCCCTGCTCGGCAATCACTTCATGAACAAGCCGTATTGCATCATGGAGCAGCAGGTTTTCAACTATCTCATCGAGACGGACGACAAGAGAATCTTCTATGGCCTCGACTCCTCCTATCTGATGCCCCAGACGCTGGCTCAGCTGTCAGGGGTGCGGTTTGACGTGGCAATCCTCGATGCCACATTCGGGCCTCGCGACATCGATCCCATTCTATCGGGGCACAACAACTGGGTCATGTTCGATGAGACCCTGGCCGAACTTCGCAGTGCAGGATGTGTGGATGAGGATACCGTCATCGTCGCCGACCATCTCAGTTCAGCCAGTGTCGGGTCGCACGACGAGATGGAGACCGAGCAGGCCCGCAAAGGGATTACCGTGGCCTACGATGGACTGGTGCTACCCCTATAGAGACCTGGCCCTCGTGTCGGGGCGCAGCCTCTTTAGCGGGTGGTTATCGCGGCCTTCAGAAAGGCGCGATTGATCGGGTCCAGCTCGAGGTTTGAGGCCTGCTCGATCGACGTGAATCAGGCCCCCGCCTCCCACTCACTCTCCTGCTGCATCTCATGAGGGCGATGCTCGCCCGCCTCTGCACAGAAGATCAGCTGGCAGAAGTCTGGATGCGGGTAGGCGTATCCTGGGGGCGCCGGTTTCTAGAGCGGCCTGAAAGATTCGTGGATCGGGTTTCTTGCACCCCACTTCTTCGGAAATCACGGTCGTGTGAAAGAGGTTGGTCAGCTCCAGATCGGAGAGTTTCTGCGTCTGGGCACTTCAGAGCCATTCGTAACGAGACCCAATGCATAGTCGCACTGGCGAAGCTCATTCAAGGTCGACAGTGTATCCGGCATCGCCACTGCACAGGTTGGGAAGTGCTCGCGCCAGTGTTGATCCACCTCGTCTGCACTCGGTGGAGTCCTCCAGTTCAGGCCGTCGACGATGTCCATCGGACGCTCTGCTGCTCGATACCCGGCACCATCAGCGGAGGTCAGAACCGATACGATATCTGCTCCTGGATCAAGATGCCGTCCAAAATGAGGCATGAATCGCTCAGAATACCGGGTGATCGATGCACGGCGATCCACGAGCCTACAGTCGAGATCAAACAGTACTGCGCGGGGTGGATTCATCAGTCCATAGACTGTTTATAGATGCGTTCAGGGGACGGAGAAGGAAACAGAGCCCAACAAGGTTGCACCATGTCAAGGTGGTGCTCAGTTCGTCGATTTGCGGGACTTCATCTTTGCCGATCCGGATGGGAATCGAATCGACGTGGGTCAGTCTATCAAATGACCAAGTACTCGAGATGTGGGGCTAGTTGTCGGACCGGCTCTCGCGTCGATATCGCTCGACCCACTGCGAACTGAGATCGTCTGCAAGCCGCTAGGTGCGTCCGTGGATTCGGCGCCCTGGCGGTGGTTCGAGATCGAGGTAGCGCAGGATGCCGCGGGTCACACTGACAGGATCGGCGTCGAGGTCCTCATCGCATTTCTCCCAGATGGTCGACCAGTTCATCCATCGTTCCCCACATGATCCGCGCGGCGAACACTCCATTTTCGGTCTGACCCGCCTCAATCGCCGTACGGACGAAGTCGGCGTAGTCGAATCCACCATCTGGTGCGCGAACAATCCCCCACTGTCTGGCGGCGCCCATGTGTGGCTACCGGGTGGATGNGCTNGAAAGATCATANTCGAAGTGAACTTCACCGTGACNGNGGTCGACTTCAACGAACCCGTAACNCCTGTAGAATGCGATCACCTCATGCCAGTCATCATTTGTTTCGAGCACGACCCTTTTGCACCCGCGTGCCTGAGCAAGGTCAGTGTCGAAGGACCTTTGAACCCACACCCTTGCGCCGTTGATCGACGGTGGCCAACATCCGTACCAATCGTCTTACATCGGAGGTCTCGGGAATCAGGGCACCTGTGGCGACCAGAGCGTCACCGATCCAGGCACACACGAAGTCACCGTCGGCGAAGTTCGAGAGGATGTCGTCGAGATCGGGGTTCGCCGTTTCATCGACAAAGCCGAAATGCTCACCCAATCCCTGCAGAATCAGCGCACGAGCGGCCCTGTTGATCATGGGCGGCAAAAGGGCGGATGGTGAGATCAGACCTCACGACTCATCCAAAAAAAAGCCCTGTCATCCGATACGGATGACAGGGCGTAAGGTCTTTGTTCCGACCTGCGAGATGCCTACGACGCCTGGACGTTCTCGGCGGCGGGGCCCTTCTCACCTTGAACCAGGTCGAACTCCACATTCTGTCCTTCNGCGAGAGACTTGAAGCCTTCGCCCTGGATCGAAGAATGATGCACGAACACGTCGCCAGAGTCGGACTGAATGAATCCGAATCCCTTGGCGTCATTGAACCACTTGACCGTTCCCGTCTTGCGCTCTGCCACAGCTGATCTCCAGATTGCCGTTGGTCGTACACATCGGGACTACGGTTGTGCCAGATGAAAGACGGCCAACGGATTGTTCGCACGGCCGGTGTGGCTCGTGCTGAGATGGGTAAGATAGGTACCAGAGGCGCATAAGGGAACGATTATCGCAACTGCCATCGCCCGCTCGTCATCGATCTGTTCAATCTGTCCGAAGCCGATGTTTTCACGGGCGGACAACGCGTATCTCTGGTGGTCCTGAAACACGGCCGCCACACGCTGACGCCACGCGACTGGGTCGATCTGACCCAGATCGACACCATCTACACTTACCGTTCCTGCCGCTGGCCGGTAGAGCCCCAGTAGCAGTTTGGCGAGTGTCGTCTTCCCGGCACCATTCTCGCCGACAAGCGCAATCCGTGGCTTGCTTCTTCAGATGCTGCAGGTCGGGCGCGGGGGGTAGTGGTGCAGGCATAATAACCCTCTCTCCGTTGCGCTTGTCGTCCGCGAATACAAGCAGAAAGAAGGTAGATCGCTTTCGAGTGCAGAAAGGAGGTGGGTTCGACCCTTCCCGCGGACCGGGGCGCCCTCTGTGCGCCTACTTCGATAGTCGCTATGCGGGTCTNNCAGTGTCAAGGACACTGCGAAGGGAACTCGGTCTGCAGGACGTCCCCCGTGCTATACTCTATCGATGGTCACCCCGTAACCGACCCCCAGACCGCAAGAACACCTTCGGCGTATTGAGGGCAGAGGACCAATCCGATGAAAACCATTCTTGGGATTCGCAGGCTCGAGGAGACCCTCCACAGATCTGGAGGGTCCGGTGACAACTGGCACATGACATGCGCGCGAGATGGTCGNCAATTCGTTGTCATGGGCGANGGCAAGGGCTGGCCGGATGTGGCGGGTTATACCGGGCAGACATACGACACCAGGGTGTACGGTCTNCACGGAGATCCGCCCGATCTCGAGTATGAGCATCTGCACGGTTATCCCGACCTGGTCTCGGGCAAGGACCCGCAGCAGAGCAGATACTACGGAGGCGGTATTCTCGCTATCGATGACCACATCTATCACTTCCTCAGCGCCCAGAACCGTTCGTCTGATCCGCCCGCCCGTTTTGTCGGAGCCAAGCTGATCTACTCTCCTGACCAGGGGCGAACCTGGAAGAATCAGGCCGGGTCACCCGTCTACTGGGAGAACGAGGCCCAACGAACTCGCGAGAACATGGTCTTCTTCGACGAACCTGGAGAGGCGTTCTCCCTTGTCTCCCTGCTGCAAATGGGCAGGAACTACGAAGACAATTCAGATGGGTACGTCTACGGCTACGCGCCAGCCGGCAATCATGAAGAAATGATGAACCAACTGGTGTTGTTTCGCGTGCCACAGACCAGAATCCTCCACCGGTCCGAGTATGAGTTCTTCGTTTCCTGCAACCACGATGGAGCAGCAACCTGGAGCAAAGACATCGGCGACAGAGGTGTTGTGCACACCTTTGCGCAGTGCCGCTGGCCCTGGACGTGCTGGCGCCCAAGTATCGTCTACAACGCACCACTCGGGGTCTTTATGATGGCCAATTGGGGTATGGGCCAGGGCGCTGAGGCTGCGGGCGGCGACAACCCAGCCTATCTGGGATTCTGGCTGGCGGAGCACCCCTGGGGGCCGTGGAGATTGGTGCACGAAGAGACCGAATGGACGCCCCTCGGAGATCCNCGGGCCCAGGCCTACCAACCTCAGATTTCACCCAAGTGGATTGCCGGCGACGGCCGGTCTTTCTGGCTGGTGTATACCGACTTTCAATCGGTGGACGGCGGGCTCCCTTACTATTGCTTCAACTATCAGAAAGTTGAGATCCTGACAGCGTAGGGAGTCCGGGAGGTCACGTCGGAGGATGATCAGCCGCGGGCCACGCCCGTGTAGATGTTCCTGACCACTTCTGCCTTCTCGGGGTCATCTGCGACGCTCGCGCTGGTGAATATCATCACGCCGCTGCTGTCTGCGCCCAGCCCGTACTCCAGAACTCGGGCGAGTTCGTCGGCAGACACCGGCGGCGTGGCCTGGGCCTGCACGATGGGCCACAGTCGGGGAAGGCGACCGGCTTCGGTGCGGATCAGGTGGCGTTCGCAGAAGTACTCGACATACTCCTTCAGGTACTCCGGCGACATACCAGAGTGGCCGTGGTACAGCATCGGCGAGAACACATCCACGTAGGGCGCCAGAGCGTCGAAGTCCAGCCCCAGGCAGCGACGACGGGCACCCCAGAAGTCCTCTTCCTTCCACGCAGCTTGGTAGTTGCCGACTAGGGCCCTCGGGCGCACTTGCTTGACGGTTTCGCGGATCTCGCGCGCCCAGTCCACCAGCACCGACACCCGCCAGTCCTCCCACTGACGGGGTGCGTGGTGGAGGATCCAGTCCGCCTTCTGGGCCGTCGTCTCCCCCTCGATGTCGACGTCGGACCAGCTGGTGAAAGCGGCCAGGCAGGAGTCGTTGAAGCACGTCTTGACCAGTTGCGGATACGGATCCTCGAACTGGGCATGCCAGTGTAGGTAGTCCATCCACACCCCGTCGACGTCGTATGTCTCCAGCAGGGAACGAAGTGCCTTCATGCGGCTGGCGCGGAAGCCCGGATCGGTGGGGCAGGCACCCATGAACCAGGTCGCGGGGGCTGCGGGCTGGCCGTCGGCTCCGATCGGATGCGCCTCGGGGTGCTCAGCGACGTAGTCGTCGTACAGGCCGTTCAGGGTCGCGAACTCCGCGAATACGAGACAGCCCTCGTCTCGGGCGCGCTCGATCGTCTCGCCATCAAGTGACGGACTGTCCACGAACAGAGCGTTGATGCCCAGATCTGACAGGCGCAGGTCTTTCTTCCATAGAGGGCCCGGGTGGCCGAATATACCACAGACAGGGCTCGGGATGTCGTTCATGTGTGTTCCTCGACGTCGCGTGCTCGCTTATGGTCTCGAATGCTGCTACCCCTGCAGCTTCTCCTCCCAACCTCGGAGCTTTTCCACCATACCCCGGATGCGAGGCCGCTGGCTGTTGCGGAATGCTTCAGCGATCAGGCCGAAACCGCTGTCGTTGCCCCTCAGTACTTCAAAGTCTTCCTCACTGCTCGGCTCGGTCGCAAACTTCACGTACTTCGTCGTGATGAAACTCCGTCCCTCCTTTTTGCCATAGATGCCGTGGTACAGGCGGTCGTCGAACAGGACCACATCTCCTGGCTCAACCTCGAGGGCGTGGCAGGGCAAGTCCGGTCCGGTGACGCCGAAAGCGGTCAGGCTGATATCCGTCTGGGCGTGGGAGTCCTGCCCTTCGTGAAGGGCCCACAGTTTCTCACGCAGACGCCCGTCTTGAGAGCAAGGAATCACGCGGAGGGCACCGGTTTCCTTCTTCATCGGCTCGAGGGACATCATCATCTTAACCCGTAAGTACTCCGCCCCCTCGTTCTGGGGGCGATCGGTGTGCCATTGCAGAAGGCCTTCGTCGGTGAAGCTGCCCTTGTGTCCTTCTGATCCCCCCCAGACGAAGTCGCTTCCCAGCAAGTCCTCGATGGCCAGATAGATCCGGTCATCGTCGACCAACTCGGCCAGCCGGGGACGATGTTCGACGAAGGGCACGACGATCTGGTAGGGGTGTCCCTGGCTCTTGGGGTCTTCCTGCCAGACCTGGTTCGCCTCGCGGGTGATGTCCGCCATTTCCGCCGCGTTGAAGACCCCCCGAAGCGTCAGGAATCCGAAGGTCCTAAAGTGGGCGGTTTGCGCTGATGTCAACACGTTACTGTCTCCCATCTGTTTATGATTGATCTGTCGATCTATGGCGAGACGTCTAGCTGTTGGACGCGATCTCGAGCGACCGGACCGCGCCCTGAGTAAGCACTCGATCCGCGTCGTCCCGCAGGCGGCGTCCCTGGTGTCTGGCCCTCGCATCGAGGACCTCGTAGCCACCGTAGGGGACCTCCTCTGACGTCGGCACATAGCCGATCGAGCCGTTGGCGTAGCCCACGGGGAGCGTCAGCTCGAAGGGGGATGCCTCGGCGATGGCGAATCCCGTCTCGACGAAGATCTCTCCGGGCAAGCCGACGAGGGCGACCTCGTCGAGGGCTACAACCTGCACGTCCATCGGTAACCCCTCGGACACCGTGCCTGTCCGCAATGCTTCGAGACGCTCCTGGGCGGCGAAGTAGTGGCGGCAGGTCCGCCAATCCCGATGGTGGTCTCCCGCCAATTCTCGATACTTCGGTTCCCATTCCGCCAGATCACGTTCGCACTCGGCCTGGGATGGCATGGGTTCCAACGGCAGTTCGAAGGCGTGCCGGGCGCAGCGCAAGCGCCCGCTGTCACGGAGATCGGACATGTCGGCGATGGCCTGCAGCACGGCTGATCCGGCTCGCTTGCCGTGATCTCCGGCCAGTTGAAATGTGCCGCGCGGATGGGGGTTGATGTTGCCCGCGCAGCCGTTGACGAACAACGCCGTCGATCCCACCAGTTCGGATTCGATCAGACGCATGGCCGCGCCCATCCAGTCGGCGGTCCACAGGTAGTTGTCGCCCACCAGGCAGGTGCCGTGAGCGGCGTGCTGATAGATCGTCACCAAGGGTGTGCCGTCGACGTGTTCGAACCACAACACGTCGACCCACGGCGCCACGGGCCCGTCGGGATTGACGCCGATGCGAGTCGTGCCATCCGCCTGGCGTTCTCTGCGGTTGGCGCCCACCTGCAACGGTTGACGGCCCTTGCCCCAGCGAATGGGTGTCGCTGCCCTGACCGCCTGCAGTGCCGCGCCGGCCATGTAGTGACTCACCGTTTCAATGTAGGCCGACAGGCCCGCGTCGAGCTCCGAGAAGCTGGAGTACATCAGCGGGCCACCGTGCGTGTGTGAAAAGGCGAGGAAGACGTTGGCGGCGGGCACGCCGGTGGCGGTCTGGACCAACTCCCGGACACGGGCGACCTGCTGCTCCTTCATCCCGAGCAGGTCGCTGGAGATGATAACGACCTGCGTCGTACCGTCGTCCAGAAACAGTGTGTGTGTGTTGAGGTGATCGTGCACGCCCTCGGCGCCGTGGTCACGCGCGCCGTAGCCACCCATGGGGAAGCCGATGGGTGGAGTTATGCGGGCGCCGCCGGCGCCGCCCTTGAGGTTGCCTGTCATGGGTCCTCCCATCTTGTGTTGATTCTTCGATCAGCAACGACTCCACCTGAGCTTCAGTTCGATCAGATGGTCCACCTGATCGCCCAGCAATGCCGCCGCATCCCGCAGCACGACGGGCAATTGCCGCAGTCGCGACGACCGCCCTTTCGTAATGTACACACTCGTATCGTCGCATCGCACACCCCCGACGACGAAATGCACTCTTGAGCCGGGCAGCGCATGGTCGAGTTCGCCGGCGAAGAGGGGACCGGCATCGTGGTGGGTGTCCTGCTTGCGCGTCTCGTGTGGGTGCACAGTGTTGGAGCTGTAGTAGTTCCAGAAGATGCCGTCGCCCAGAATGGCGTGGCGATCTGGATGGCGAATTCATTGTAGTAGATGTCGCGGAACAACCAGGGGCTACGTCGAAGAGCTGCCCACCGATGCGCTACAGATGCAGAAATAGGCGAGCAAAGTTCCGGAGACCCTCACCGATGACGAACTGACTCGTCTACTCAATCAGTGCTCCGGACAGACTCACGTCGTTTGCGGCACTGGCCGCTGATACTGGTATGTGAAAGTCGGAGATCGGTCGACTTTGCTGGCAGGACTGCGATTTCGAGACAGGGATCCTCACCGGTGTCGAGATGGCGATCGCACCATTATGGGCACTGGCAACCCAGGGGAGAGCGAGACCAAGGATGAACTGGAGACATCGATTCAAGAGCATACGCCGTCTGGTCGGGTGCAGGACTACAGGGAATTCTCGGTGAAGTGCACGGTGGGTGCAATCGTCAACCCTGTTGCCCTGCTTCTGCAAGTGCTTCACGACTAGAAGAACGCCTTGTGCAGCACACGTACGCTGCGACCCGGCTCGGGCATGATTTCGCGGACGCGGTTCAGATGTCGCCGGTATTCGGTGTCGAGGGCGTTGTCAACGCTCAGCGTCATGACGTGTAACAGGCCGAAGGCCACCTTGTGCATCTCGGCGGACAGGTCGAGGACGACATAGCCGGAGGTGGGTGCCTCGAAGCGCCCCGGTCGGTCCTGATCATCGGCGAAACGCAGGGCGCCACCCAGATCGAAACTCGTGGCCGCCTGGTGGCGCACGCCGATGCGTCCCTGGAGGGGGGGCATGCTGGGCAGGTCGTCACCCTCGTCGAGTTCCCCGTGCACGAGGCTCACCGTTCCGTAGCTCGACAAGCGGCGCGTCAGATGCAACTGCCACCCGGCTTCCGCACCCCACATCTGCGCATCCAACCCGGTGAATCGATACAGGAGCAGGTCACCCCGACGCAGGCTGAGCTGGCCCGTGTTCTGCGGGAAGATGTAACCGGTGATGGTGTTGCGAAACACCGCCAGCCGGGCGTCCCCTGCCGCGCCCCGCCAGTCGACGAACAGCTCCAGCCCGTTGCCTTGCTCCTCACCGATATCGGCGTTGCCGACCTCGAAGGCGTAGGCGGCCAGGTGAGGCCCCTCTGAGTAGACCTCCTCGACCTGCGGCGCCCTGAAGGAACTCATCCAAGTGACGCCAGACCGCAAGGCACTCCCGAGTTGACGCTCGACGCCGATGCCCCCGGAGGCGCCAGCGAAGGAGCGTTCGCGGATGTGGCCGACCTCATCGGAGATCTTCTCCACAGCCGGATCGAGGCGGCGACCGTCCCAACGCAGGGCAGCATTTGTGGACCACGGTCCGTGGAGCCACTCGCCATAGATGAAGGCGGCCCCAGCCGTCTCTTCCGCATCGGGGGTGAAGACCAGCCCGGCCGTGTTGTAGTCACGGTGCTCTCCCCACAGCCCAAGTGTGACGTTGCGCAGGGGGCCGATCGGTGCCAGCCGAGCCCGGACTTCGGTGTTCGTCGTGAGGACACCAAACTCCAGTCCGATATCGCCGGAGGCCTCGATCTCTTCCTGGAAGTAGTGGCTGTGTGCGTAGATCAACTCCAGACGACGCAGCCAGGTCCAGGTCGGCGGATGAAGCCCGACGCGCACCTCGCGATGACGACGATCGAGCCGGATGTCCACACCGCTGGGGTGTCCGCCGATGGGATCGGGAGGAATGCCGTAGTCGGAGTCGTAGAGGCTGTAGCCGATCCCCACGTGTCCCCAAGGGCGCACCCAGCCGATGCCCAGCGCGGTGTTGCCCGTGGTGAGGTCGGTGTTGAGCAGGTCACCGTCCGGCGTGCCGATGTCGCCGGCTCCACGCAAGCTGCCATCCAGGCGGAATACCAGCGGGCCCGCCGGCAGATGCACATCGATCCCGGAGCCGATGCCACTGTTGACACTTTCCAACTGCCAACTGATGGCACCGCGTGGTCGCTCGACTCTTTCTGACGGTACGGCGCCGCGCACGACATTGACGACGCCGCCCAGGGCGTTGCCACCGTAGAGGATCGCTTCCGGACCACGGACGATCTCGATGCGCTCCGTAGTCAACGGCTCGATGGCGACGGCATGGTCAGAAGATGTCGCAGACAGATCTCCCGTGCGACCGCCATCTTCGAGGACGAGAAGGCGATCACCGCTCAAGCCCCGCAACACGGGCCGCGCCGGCGCCGGCCCCATGCTGCGCTGCGCCAGACCCGGCTCCAGGGCGATCGTCTCGGCAATGGTGCGGCTCAGATTCTGCCGCAACCGCTGATCTCCAATCACCTGCTCCGGCGCAGCCAACGCCGACACGGCGTCGTTCGACCGGTCTGCCGTCACGACCGATTCGTGGAGGGTGACCGAACGCGAAACCAGGCGCAAGGTGACCTCGGTGACAGCGCCTGCCGGAGTATTCACCGTCCACCCGCCCGGGGAATAACCGATACGGAGCACCTGCACGGTGTGGAGGCCAGCGGGCAGGTGCTCGAGCCGGAACCGGCCCTCGGCGTCGGCGTGGGCATGGTGGTCCCGTTCGTCGAGGATGACCACCGCCCAGCCGACGGGCTCACCCGAAACGGCGTCAACCAACTGACCCTCCAAGGTCGCCCCCTCGTTGGCGAAACAGGGACGCGTCGCGACGACGGCAAGGACCGCCGCCGCGACGGCGAACCAGTACCGGGACTCAACCATCGTCGTGATCGTCGTGTGCCTCTCCGGGACCGCCCTCGGTGACGTGGATATCGATGGGGCGGGACACGAAGTCGGCGTGATCATCGTGGTTGATCTTGATGCGGATCGTCGTCTCGCCGGCGGCATGGCCGACGATGTGGAAAGCCCAGGCACCGTCCTCCTCGTGGTGCTCGACCTCGGCGATGGCCTCATCGGCGATCTCCCAATCGAGGCTGTTCTCGTCCTCGTCGGGGACGAACAGATCGCCATCCTCGGCGATGAAGCGCAAGGTCAGCAGGGCCGTTTCGCGCTCGACGCCCACGTCGATCTCGCCGGTGACTTTGCCGGCTTCGTCGCGGGCGATCTCCTCACCTGAGTTGAGGACGACGACGCCGAAGGCTTCAGCATGCTCCTCGTCGTGGCTATCGACAGGATTGTCATCGTCGCCGCAGGAGGCCACGAACAGTGCGGTGGTTAAGGCGAGAATAGGAAGCTTCAGGATCCGGTTCATGTTCGTTACATCTCCATTTGGTCGGCGGCAGTGAAGCAGCATTACTGAGACGATGCTGCCCGCCGCCGAGCGTGGGAACTTTAGCACGGGGCCGAATGGCCGCGCACGAACCCACACACGGAAAAACACGCATGATATCGCACTCCCGGTGCCGCCGTGCTGTACACGGCGAGACCGGACTGCGGTCACGCAACTCCGATGTGGGTGCTTAGCTGGAGAGGAACGAGCGGTGCGGAGGGGCTCGCGGCGCCGCTGGCGTGCGATGGGCGACCCGAGGTGGCGGGGCGATCGTCGCAATGGCGTGCGACATGAACCGAGTTACGAGAAGGGACCGTGCCACGAAGCCCACCAGGACCAGCGAAAAACCGACCTGGAGGAGATGGACGGGACACTCCGATTCCGGCGCGCCCGGGGCATGGAAGGCCTCGTGCAACTGCGGCATGGCCAGCGTTGTCGCCAGTAGCAATAGCAGGAGCAGACCAGCGGTGGTGCTCAGAGCACGTGGCCAACCTGGGCGTCTGTCGGGAGTTCTCGGAACCATGCTTAGGAGTATCGTCAGTGTTGAACCGAAACGCAATGTCCTTGTCAGCAGCGATCACAGAACGAGGATCAGAACAACAGAAACGCGAGTCAGTGACTCAGGTCTGACGGCACCACGCCACAATTGGGCCTGCTTCGTCGCTGCCTATTTGCGTAGGGGAGCATCGCCTGTGCGCCGTGGGACGCACAATCCGACGACGACGTGCCCCTTTCAGATCGAGATACTCGGTGATGTCATTTCCGTTCTCGAACTTCTGATCGAAGGCTTTAGCTGTTCATATACAGCGACCTCTTCTTCTCTTGACCGGCGAACAGAGATGATGCGGACACGGTCGTCCCGATAGGTGATGACTGCGATAATGGCGCCTCATCGCGCCTATCCGCTCCTTTGGCAGGAGGTAAATCTAATGCCGTATAAGTTACTGATGACCCACCGGGTAAAGCCTGGGCAATACCAAGAGCTTAAAAAGATGATGGATTGCCAGATACATGCCGTAAATCTACAAATAGCGAGGAGCTGATATGAGCAAATTAGAGGGTAAAGTTGCGGCGATTACGGGGGGCAACAGTGGATTGGGCCTGGCCATTGCCAAAAGATTTAGAGCCGAGGGAGCCTCAGTAGCCATCATGGGAAGAAATTCTGAAACCTTGGAGTCGGCGGTTGCTGAAATCGGAGAGGGTACGGTCTCGTCCAGGGGTGACGTTCAATCACTCTCAGATCTCGATGAATTTTTCAGCAAGATCTCCGAGCACTTTGGCAGCTTGGACATCGTTGTCGCAAACGCTGGTGGCGGTAAAATAGGTT
>PATE01000078.1 GCA_002712305.1 Gemmatimonadota bacterium
GATGACGCTGACGCGAAGAGATCGCAGTGGCCGCCCGAGGGCGTCGAGACGATGTGGAGGAGTTTTTTCGGTCATCGCAGGCTTAGCGCAGTGGAACCGAATATACAGGTAGCCTGTGGGGCGGCAATTTGCTGGCCTTCCGGTCAATCACGGGAGGGCAGATCCTCGTATGCCCGCCAGACGATCTGCAGGTCTCGTCGCGCCCTTGGGATGTCGGAATACGGCGTCGATGATTCTCTGCGCACGCAGGCGAGAAAGTCTTCCGTCATCGCACCGTATCCCATCAGATCACGAAATCCAGGGAAACTCAGACCTCGGCGACCGGGACCCCGAATGTCGACATAGATACCATTGCACTCGAAGACGATGCGTCCGTCGATCCCGTCGATGCGACAGTGCTGGAGAGTCCCCTTCAGCACGGAAGGAACATCCCAGGCGTAGTGGAGTTCGACCTCGATCCCCGCGTGGCCGATAGACACGATCGATTGCCGCTCCGGTCCTGAGTCGTAGGTCGGGAAACGGGCCGTCACTTGTGATGGAGAAACGACCGTCGGCGTATCGGAATGTGGGGAGATGGCAGCATCGATGAGATCCCCCGCCAGCGCGACAAAGTGGATCCCACCTTCCAGCAGAGCCCCGTGGGCGGCCTTCCACCCATGGGCGACCTGCTGAGATCGCTTGCCGAGTCGAATCCGTTCGACGGCACCCACGCCACCCCAGATCAGCGTCTCGCGAAGAAGCAGCGTCGAGGGTTTGTAGTAGTAGTTTTCGGCGATCATGACGAAGCCGCCACTGGTGGCTTCGGCCTCATCCACCCGCTGCAGCTCGGCCGCAGTGACACACAACGGCTTCTCTACGAGCACATCCCGTCCGGCGGCGAGGGCGACCAGTACCGCATCCATGTGATGCTCCGGTGGGGAGGCGATCACCACCGCATCGCACTGTTCCAGCAGTTCATCGTAGGTGCGGACGGCGGCCCCGCCGAACCGCTTCACGAATTCATCGGCCGTCGACGGACTGCGATTGTGGAATCGAAGATCCACACCACGCTTGCTCAGTTGGCCTGCGTGCAAGGCGCCGATCGTGCCACAGCCTGTCAGACCGATCGTGAGAGGAGGGGAAGACATGTCAGTCCGCCAGCGCGATCGATGGGGCCACGCGCAAGGCGTTGGCGGCGATCGTGAGGGAGGGGTTTACGCCCGCCGATGTGGGGAAGCAGGAGCCGTCCACCACCCATAGCCCCTCCGTCCCCCACACTCGGCACCGCGCATCCAGCGCGCTGGAGGCAGGAGACTCCCCCATGCCGACGGTGCCCATACCGTGCGAGAAGCTGTCGATCTCGTAGAGACGCGTGATCCACGCACCGGCACGGCGTAGAATCCGGCGTGCCCGGTGGATCAGATAGTCACGACGACGCACATCGGCCACGCTGTAGTCGTGATCCACGCGGGCAACTCGGTGGCCATAGAGATCGCGCTCGTCGGTCAGACTGACTCGATTGTCGCGCTGTGGGTCGTCCTCAGCAACGACGAGCAGATTCTGCATGTATTGCGTCAGACGTCCGGCAACTCGTCTCAGCCCAAGAGGAGCGAAGTGTTTGATCACGTCGGCGGACGGAGTGTAGATGTCCTGGATCGTGCCCACAGCCGTTCCTAGCTCTACACGTAGATCCTCGTAGAAGTCCGTTAGGCACACCTGCTTGTGAAAGACCTGGTCGGGATTTGTAACGAAGGGGAACACGCCGGTGAGCACGGCGTTGCAGTGCCGCATCAATCGCCGTCCGATCCAGTCGCCTCCAGGACTCAGTTCGTCGATGCCGGATCGCAGCAGCAACGCCGGCGAACCAAGGGCACCGGCGGCGACGATGATCCGGTCTGCCGTGACGCGAAACTCGTCACCGGTGGTCGTATCGACGCCCACAACCCCTCGCGCACGGCCGCTCATCATCTCGATCTCGCCCACCGCGGCGCCAGCGCGGATCTGGAGGCCTGCGTCGACGGCGGCCTGGAGGACGGTCGTTGTCAGATCATTCTTGGCTTCGATGCGGCAGGGATAGCCGTCACAGGTGTTGCACAGGATACACCGTGGCCGCGTGGGGTCGCTGAAGTTGATCGCCATGGGCAACCGGAAGGGTCGCCAGCCTAAGGCCGAAGCCGCCCTGTGGATGCGCTGAGCCGGTGCGGTCAAGGCCACTGGAGGCGACGTGAAATCGGCGGATCTCGGTGGCTCGTGCGGGTCTTCACCTTGAACCCCATGGACGGTCAGATGGGTCTCGGCGGCCGAATAGTGGGGCTCCAGGTCAGCATAGTCGAGCGGCCAGTGGTCCATATCCGTCGGCCGCAACCTCAGAGAGGCGCCACCATAGAGGACGGAGTTGCCGCCAAGCATCTGCATGGGATGAAGGGGGGAGGGGCTCGAAGCGCCATACTGACGAACCTGAATCGGCGATGGTCCGGCATAACGCCCCTCGAGGAGGATACGTCGGGGGCTCCAATCGTCGTCATCACGTGCAACCGGTTCTCCACGCTCTAGCAGGACCACTCGAAGACCCGCCTCCACCAGGGCCAGCGCGGTAAAGGCGCCACCGAAACCGGAACCGATGATGACGGCATCGTAGGCCATGGGTCTGCCCTACGGCAGCGGTGCATCCATCGAGTTCAGATTCAGCAGAGCCCAGACATAGAGGCCCACGAGACCGGCGATGATCGCGAGTGCGGCATAGTGATAACGCTCTCGCTCGTCGAGATGTTTCTGAATTCGTTCCAGATCAGGACGAAACTTTCCGGACATGTTGCGCTGGATGTACGTCTTGTAATACTCCACCACAAATCGTTCGAGGCCGCCATTCATGTAGATGAGAAAGCCGAGTGAGATCGGCGCGGCGGGATTGTTGCTGAAGTAGAAGACGGGACTCAGGAGAGCCAGGACGAAACCGGATCGCTGGAACTTCAGGGGCATGAATCCTTCGAAGGGCGCGTCCTTATAGGCACCACCGAGGGATACGAGCAGACCCGTCGCATAGGCGGTGATCGCCACGGCGACAAAACTCTCGACAGTGACATCGATCCAGGTCACCGCAAATACGACGGCCACGATGACCACACCTGTTCCGTATCGCAGCAGGTCACTGGCTACGTGAGTCCCGAAGAAGGTGATCCGCGAGGGAACGAAGTACTTGTCCTGATCTTCGGTGCGGAAAAAACCCTTGTAGATCTCGGCGAGAAAACGTTCCAACCCCATGGTCAGGAAGAACAGCTGGAATAGGCTCAGGGCCTGCACGCGAGCGTCGAAGGGTGGCACAAAGTAGAGCACGAGGAAGATGACGACGTTGAAGTAGATGCTTCTTGGAAAGGTCTTCGGCTTGAGTCCTTCGTAAGGCGAATCCTTGAAGGCGCCCCACAGAGAGGTATACAGACCGGAGATGGCGGAAACCGCCAGCTGGATGGTGAAACTCATTGAGATCAGTGGGTCCGGAAAGAGGATCGGAAGCTGCCAAAGATATCCGACCATCGTCCCATTCGCCACGAAGAGAGCGATTTACTCAGTCCGCGCCCTGCGATAGGTTTGGCAGTTCATCACCCAATCTACCCCCGTTCAGCGAGTCTTTGATATGCGTCTTGGCGTTGTCGGTATGTTGCCAGCCGATTTTCGGGAGATCACCGACCAACATCTGGCTCAGATCGCCGCACTGAAACTGACAGCAGGCGCCTTCCACGCACCTGGGGCGATGCTGGCAGGGGTCACCGCTGCCGAGGCGCACGCGGTTCGGGACCGGTTCGCCGGGGCCGGAATGGATCTGGCCCAGTTCGGGATCGGCTTTGGCGAATGTCTCTTCGATCCCGCACAGGATGTTCGCGATGCTCTGCTGGCCACCATTGGCGGCGGACTGCGCGTGGCCGCCGATCTGGCTGCGGGCTGCTGCCTGATCCGAACCGGCAGTCTCAGTGACCGCGGATCCTACAGTCCAGACCCACGCAATCACTCCCCTGAATCGCATCAGCTGCTGGTGGACAGCCTGCGGCGTGTCGCCGACGCAGCCGAGGCCGCGGGCGTTACCGTCGTCGTAGAGACCCATTTGCTGACGATCATGAATTCTCCAGAGAAGAATGCGGCCGTCCTTGGAGAGGTCGGATCCTCGCACCTGCAGGTCGTGATGGACTGCGTCAATCACTTTCAGACATTGTACCAGGTCTATGACTCCCCGGCCCGCATCGACCAGATCTTCGATTCCATGGGCCCCATCTCCTGTGTCGGACACCTGAAGGATGCGAAGGTGCGAGACGGCTTTGTCATCCACATCGACGAGGAAGTGCCGGGAGAGGGTGATCTCGACCTGGGGCACTTGTTGCGCCGCTGGCATCAGCTGCATCCGGAGGGCTATATGCTGCTGGAACACCTTCCGAATGAGAAGTATCCCCTCGCCGCTTCGAATGCACATCGAATCGCCGACGAAGCGGGCGTTGAAATCCATTGAGATGGATCCGTCCGGTGACGAGTTGCGGGCAGCCAAGTCCTGCGAACTCCACGTCCACATCGGTGGATGTTTCAGTGTCGATGATCTGATCCATCTGGCCGGCCCCTTCGCCGACGAGGTGGACTGGTCTTTGTACACCCAGGCGTACCGAGAAGCGTTCGGCATCGAAACCACCCCCGCCGCCTGGATCCGTGGTGCCCACACGGGGGACGAGTCATCGAAGCGTCACCTGCACGATCACTATGTGTACACGGAGGCGGATGGTGCGGATTTCTCGCGATTCATGGCCAAGTTCAATCTCGCCATCGCTACACTTCGCCATCACCACCGCACCGGCAGTTATGAGGACTGTGTTGAGCGTGTCATCGACAGACACCGTTTGCAGGGCATCGAGTATGTNGAACTGCGCGCCATGCCACCGGGGGGCACGGAGGATCCCTATGGCTTTCTCGATTTNCACTCGACGAACGCCCGAGTCGTGGCCGCCGCCTGCCGCCCGGGATTTGTCGCACGCTACGTGCCTTCGATTCCTCGGTGGGAGCCCCTCGTGGCGTATTCCATGCTACACCAATGGCTGCTGGCTGAGCCCGAACTTGCCAAGGTCGTGGTGGGATTNGACTTCTGCCACTTCGAGGAGGGGTTTCCGCCCTGCACNACGCGAGACTTCTTCCATCGCTTCGTCGAAGACGAGCACGGAGAGGCGCGGGCACCGCTGGACGTTCTTTATCATGTGGGTGAGATCTATTTCGACAAGTCACTTGAGAGTTCCGTGCGTTGGTGCCACGAGGTGGCCGAACTGGGCGCAAAACGACTCGGACACTGCACGGCCCTGGGCCTGGACCCGGNGGTGGCTGTGACNCGTCGACCACAGGCGCACGAACTGGAACCGGTCTCGGAGCGCCTTCACCAGATCGACTATGATCTGCGGCTCAAGAGCAAACTTGAGAACGCCGGCATCANCGTCGACGACCAGGCCTTGAAGGGTGAACGGGAGCAGTTGCGCTCGAAGCCANCCGATGCAGCGATCCGACGGCCGTACGATGAAGAACGACTCGAGCAGGTCCGCAGAAGACAGGACTTTGTCCTGCGTGAGTTGACGCATCGGGGGGTGGTCATCGAATCGTGTCCGAGCTCGAACATGCGCCTCGGCAGTGTCCCGGGCGTCGCCGAACATCCGGTTCATCGATTCCTAGCCAGCGACGTACCTCTTGTGATCGGTGCCGATGACCCCGGCATCTTTGATTCCCCCCTCGCCGCCGAGGTCGAATGGACCGCGGCGACCAGTTCCCTCTCGAGACAGCAATTGGCTCGACGCCTTGGCGACCCTCGGCGATTCGCTTGCGGAATGACCCCATGACCACCCACCGTCCACGAATCGGACTCATCGGCTACGGTTACATCGGCAAATACATCTACGAGCAGATCACAACGCGGCCTGATCTTGGCCTGCAAATCGGGTTCGTGCACAACCGATCTGCCGAGAAGGTCGCCGATCTGCCACCGGAGCTGGTCCTTGCCGATCTGGCTGATTTCTCGAGCCGTGACGCGGATCTGATTGTCGAACTCGCCCATCCCGACGTGACGCGAGTGCATGGTGAAGCTTTCCTGCAGCAGACCGACTACATGCCGCTGTCGCTGACGGCCTTTTCTGACGCCGAGCTGAATGACCGGCTGCAGTCGACGGCGCGAGAGCGAGGCACGCGCATCTTTGTTCCCCATGGTGCCGTGATCGGACTCGATGCGCTCGAGGAGGGGCGTGACACGTGGGAGGAGGTCTCCATCCGGATGGAGAAGCCAGTTCGATCGCTCGACCTAGCGAACGACCCCGATCACGACGCTGCGCAGATCACCGGGCGGACCACATTGTTCGAAGGGTCGGCTCGGGAGATCTGCCCGCGGTATCCGCGCAACGTGAACTCCCACGCGGCAGTGGCCCTGGCGGGGATCGGCTTCGACCGTACCCACTGTGTTCTGGTGGCCGATCCTGACCTGGAGGCATCCATCATCGAACTGACCGCACGCGGTGGCGGCGTGGAAGTGAACATTCGGCGGGAGAATCCCATGCAGGGGGTCAGCGGCGTCATGACCCTCATGTCCAGCCTGGCCAGTATTGGACGGGCCAAGGCGGTCCAGTCGGGCTTGCGGGTGTGCTGATCGCCGNCGNGCCATCGGCTGGCGACGTATCGTCTGGAATCAGCCGACGGCGTCGAGGTCGATCTGTCCGCGGGCGATCTTCTGCAGGGTGACCGGATAGAGCACATGCTCAACGGCCAGGACGCGGGCAGCGAGTCGCTCCACTGTATCGTCCGGCTCAACGGGCACGGTCTGCTGATCGACGACCGGGCCCTGGTCGTACTCACCATCGACGAGGTGGACCGTCACGCCACTGACCGTGTCACCTGCGGCTAGCACTGCGGCATGCACCCGTTCGCCGTAGAAACCCTGTCCACCGTGATTCGGCAACAGGGCGGGATGGACATTGAGGACCCGTCGGTGATAGACCGACAGGGTCTGAGGCCCGAGCTTTTTCATATAGCCGGCCAGACAGACGACCTGCACATCATGCGCTTGAAGCGTATCGCAGATCGCCGCATCGAGAGCGAACGGGTCGGGGTGAGTACGACCACTCAGATGGCACGTCGCGATGTGGGCACTGCGGGCACGCTTCAAGGCCCCAGCTGTGGAGTTGTTGCTGATGACGACGCGTGGCTCGGCGTCGAGTTGACCGGTGGTNCAGGCATCGAGAATCGCCTGTAGATTGGTTCCTCCACCCGAAGCGAGAAATCCCAGACGCAGTTTTGNGGCGCTCACAGCGGTCTCCTAAGGATTCCGTTCACGACAGAGAAACGAACGATGAACGACGTNCATGTCACAGATGAAGACATCGAGACTTTCCAGGACCAGGGGTATATCCAATTCAAGGGCTTTTTCTCCGCCACCGAAATGAAGCAACTGCGCACGGCCATCGATGCGGCGATTGCTGCCAACCGGGAACGAATTGTCGGCGCCTCGGACGGGGGACGGTCATCGGAAGAATACGAGAAGGTCTTCAATCAGATGGTCAATCTGTGGGTCGACTCGCCTGCGGCCAAGGAGTTCAGCTTTTCTCAACGTCTGGCTGAGACGGGTCGACGGCTGTCGGACAGCCGACACGTCAGAATCTATCATGATCATGCCATGATCAAGCCACCCGGACAGGACAGCCGTGCCACCAACTGGCATCAGGACGCCCCGTACTGGCCCATGGATCCGGTAGGCGCCTTCTCGGCATGGATCGCCGTCGATGATGTCACCATCGNAAATGGCTGTCTTCACTTCGCACCCGGATCACACAAATTCGGTCTCCTCGAGCCAATCCAACTGGGCGTGGAAGGCGAAAGCATCGTCGACAAGATGCGTGAGCAAGGGCGAGATGTAGTTGAGCCGGTCGCCATGGAGATGGAAGCGGGCGGTGTCACCTTCCACCACGGCTGCAATTTCCACTACGCCGGCCCCAATCAGACAGATCAGCCCCGACGCGCCCACGCGATCATCTACATTCCGGACGAGACGCGTTTCACCGGCGGCAAAGATGCGGCAGGGGCCGCCGAGGAGATGACCGTCGGCGGTCCCTGGGATCACCCGCTGCATCCGATTCTGGCGGGCCCGGCTTGAGGTGACGAGGGGCCACGACCTGCGCCCAGACTCCGGAACATCGGTCCCACAACAGCGTGTCTGCGGCGACCTGGCCTACTCTCCGCGAATCTTCAGCAGATTACGCAGACATCCTTCGACACACTCGAGGGGCGGCGCGGCGTAACGCTCGTGCTCAACGACATACCATTCGGTGGCTCCCACCGTCTCACAGGCTTCGAAGACCTTGTCCCAGGGCACGACGCCGTCACCGACCAGCGTCGTTTCGTCTGCTGGATCGAATTCCTTCACGTGGACGAGTTGGGCCCGCCCGGCGTATTTGTGCAGCGCCGCCACAGGATCCCCACCACCACGCATGCAGTGACCCACATCGAGCTGGGTGATCACGGCTACATCGGTGCCTGCGCAGAAGATGTCCCACGGGATCTCGCCGTCGAGGGTTTCGAATTCGTGACGGTGGTTGTGATAACCGACGCGGGCGTCGAGGGCCGCCGCTTTCACAGCAATCTCGTTGAACGTCGAGGCCGTAGCTCGCCACGCATCAGCTGTGGCACGATACTCGTCAGCCAGTCCGGGTACGATCAGGAAGTTGTGTCCGAGCGTGCGATTGAAGGCCACCGTCACTTCGAGTTCATCGCCCAAAAGCGTGTCGATGCGGGCGTGGGTACCCACCACAACCAGCTTCAGCTCATCACACATCTGCCGAAGCTCTTCAGCGCTTCGGTCGTAATACCCAGCAAACTCGACCCCCTCGTAACCCATGTCGGCCACAGCTTTGAGCGTGCCGGGGAGGTCCTTGCCGCAGTCTTCGCGTACGGAGTACAACTGTAGTGCGATGGGTATGCGTGCCATGATCTTCGGTCTCCCATATATTGCGCCGCAATGCACATCAGCGTTTGCGACCTTCGTTTCGGTGCCTGAACGCCAGCCCTCACCCAGCGGGGATAGACCAGCGATGTCCTACAAGTTCGTTTTCCTGCCTCCCGCCAGCGATCGGCATCGCCAATGGGCCGAGGCGATTCGTGCAGCCCTTCCTGATCTGGACGTTTCCGTGTGCCCCGACCGGGCAGCCGCCCTCGGTGAACTCGCCGAAGCCCGCGGGGCTTTCGGCACATTGGATGCCGAACTACTGGCTGCCGCGTCCGAACTACAGTGGCTTGCAGCCCCTGCGGCGGGACCTCGACCCCAATTCTATTTCCCCGAACTGGTCGCCAGCGATGTGACGGTGACCAACATCCGGGGGATCTACTCAGACCATATCTCGGCTCAGATCATGTCCTATGTGTTGGCCTTTGCTCGCGGTCTGCACGTCTACATCCCTCTGCAGGTTGAGGGTGTGTGGGCTCAGGGCGAGCAGCGTGCCAACACGATCTTCCTCCCCGAGGCGACGGCAGTCGTCATCGGCGTCGGTGGCATCGGCGCCGAGACGGCCCGCCACCTCGACCACTTCGGCGTTCACGTGATCGGCGTCGACCCACGAGTCGAGTCGCCACCACCCGGCGTGCGCGAACTGATCCGGCCCGACGCGCTCGACGACCATATTGGACGCGGGGATTTCGTCATCATGACGGCTCCACAGACACCGAGCACCCAGGGCATGATGAATGCGGCTCTCATCGGGAAGATGAAGCAGACGGCCATTCTCATCAATATCGGGCGGGGTTCCAACGTCAGTCTCGATGATCTCGCAGACGCGTTGGATGAGGGAAGGATCGGCGGAGCAGCCCTCGACGTATTTGAGACCGAACCCCTGCCGGCGGATCATCGATTGTGGAAGGCCCCAAACTTCCTTCTCACGCCCCACATGGCCGGCGATGGCCCTTACCTCGATAATCGGCGCAGAGACTTGCTGATCGAGAACTGCCGCCGTCTGCGCGATGGCGAAGAACTTTTGAACATCGTCGACAAGGCGAACTGGTTCTGAAGCGTCTAGCCCAGCGGTCTGATCAACGTCCCAGCCACGTCTCCAGGTGCTCGGCGACGAAGTCGTCGTCATTCAGGTGGGGGTAGGCGGCATACACGCGGTCAATCTCGTCTGCCTGGCCCTGAGACAGACGCTCGTTCGGATTCAGACAACGAATCGAAGTGAGCAGCCCCTGTCGCCGAAGGACCTCGTGGATTCCGGCGATACACCCCGCAAAACCATTGGCCACATCAAAGAAAGCCGCGTTGGTGTCCGTGACTTCGATGGCGCGCGTCAGCATCTGCGCGGGGACGGCGTCGCTGTCGGCCAGCGTGTGGCAGTCGTGTAACAACTCGACGGCCTTCTTCGTCCACACGGCCCAGTGACCGAGCAGACCACCCACGATTCGCAGGTCCACCGGTGATCCATCGGGACCGGCGACGCGGTGAGTCGTGAGCAGATCCATCACGATGTTGTCGTCGTTGCCCGTGTACAGGGCGATGTCCTTGGCGCGCCCCGAAGCGGCGACCCCCCGCAGGACATCGAGGGTTTGATAACGATTGAAGGGGGCCATCTTGATCGCCACCACGTCTTCGATGGCCGCGAAGCGTTGCCAGAAATCGAATCCGAGGAGACGCCCACCCACCGCAGGCTGCAGATAGAAGCCAACGACAGGCATCTCAGCCGCCACCGCCTCACAATGAGCGATGAGTTTGTCATCCGATGCCTCGCCCAGAGCGGCGAGACTCAGCAGCACGGCATCATAGCCGCACTCGCGTGCCAGCGCCGCCTCTGACACAGCTTGCGCCGTCTGCCCGACGGCACCGGCGATCTGAACGAAGTCTTCACCGAGGCCAACCTCCGACGCCACATCGGCGGCCAACTGCAACACGGGTTGCAGCAGGCCCTCCTGTCGGATCTCAAACTGTGTTGTGTGTACAGCCACAGCCAACCCGCCCGAACCGGCCTCGATGTAGTAACGTGTCAGCGCCCGCTGACGTTGCTCATCCAGACGACCGTCGTCGTCGAGAGCCAGGGGGTGAGCCGGAATCACCAGACCGCGATTCAGTGAGGCGCGGACCCGCGTCGTCTGTTGGGAATCGGCCATGGCTCAGGCGAGGGTCATCGTCGGCAGACCACCGATGATGAGGAGCCAGCCCTTGGCTTTCGTCGGCGACTTCACCTCCCACTGCAAGATCTCACCCCCGAGCTTCTTCTCGGCCATCTCACAGACGGTGTCGAAGGGTGGTCGTCCAGGATCGGCGATGATGACCTGATCGACACCGGCCTTCACAGCGCGACGAATCATCTTGTATACGGGATCGACAAGCTCATCCCAGAAGCAGATGTCACCACCGAGCATCAGATCGTAGTCCTGCAGATGGCACTTGCGAAGGCTCTCAAAGCGAGACTTCCTCGTCTGGATCACCACGTCGTTCTCTTCAGCCTGCGCGTGCAGGTAGGGAAAGACATTTGCATCTGCGTCGACGCCGGTGACCTGCGCGCCGAATCGTTTGGCACAGTAGATCCCGAGTTGTCCCCACCCACAGCCCACCTCGAGGACCCGCGATTTATCGGGCATGCCCTGATGCTCCAGATAATCCATGATCAGATAGCTGGAGTTCCACACCTTGTCGCCATGAATCTCTGGCTCGTGGTCTTTCTTCAGGCCCCGGATCTTCGGATGGGACGATCGCAGGATGGTGACACCGAACGCTTCGTGCTGCGTCTTCTTGTCTTTCTTGTCTTTCTTCTTGCCCATGTTGATCCGTCGCAGGAGATTAGGACCCTTCTAAGAAGCGACGAAAATAAGGAAACCCTTCATGGCAGCAACCGAGCCGAGCGTGCGGGTAGGCATCTTCGGCACCGGCGGTTGGGCACGGCGCACCCATATCCCTCACCTGATCGACCTCGGAGCTCAGATTGTCTGCCTGTGCGATGCTCAGGCCGAAGCCGTGGACGCGGCAGGTGACGAATTTGGCATTGCCACGCGATATACCGACGGGCATCAGATGCTCGCAGAGGAGAATCTCGACGTCCTCTATTCGTGTGTTCCTGCATATGCCCGCACCGATGTGGAGGCAACCGCCGCTCGTCGGGGAATCCATCTGTTCAGCGAAAAACCGCAGTCCACGAGCATGCGTGTGGCGCGCCAGATCGCCGATGCTGTCAAAGAGGGTGGCGTTTTGAGCACGGTCTGCTTTCGCGAACGGTATCGCCCTCTGTTTCAACAGGCCCGGCGTCTGCTACAGAACGAGACGATCGTGCATGCCCGCTTCCAGAGCCCGGGCGGATTGCCACCCAGCGTGCGGGATCGAAGCCGCAATCAAGGGTGGGGCCACTGGATGGCGAAGGCGGGCAGCCGGTCCTTCGACTGGGGTGTGCATGCCGTCGACTACCTTCGCTTCATGACGGGTCTCGACGTGGCCAAGGCACAGTCCTTCTACCACGACCCAGAGCGCTACACGAAGCCCCTTTCGAGCGTCTTTCAGTTCGCCTTTTCCACCGGAGCCACGGCGCAGTTGAGTTTCGTGTCGGCCACCGGTTCACCACCCGACGAGCCCTGGTTCACCATCTTCTACGAAGGGGGTTATCTCTCCGTCTTCCGCTACGACCGGATCGAGCAGAATGGAGAGATTGTGTACGAAGCGGAGGAGTTCGATCCGTGGCACGAGCAGGACCGCGTCTTCATCGATGCCGTTCGACGTGAAGACGGCAGTGCCATTCTCAGTGATTACGCCGATGGGCTGAAGTCCCTGGCTCCGGTACTCGCCTGCTGGGAATCTGCGAGTCGTGGCGGCCGGGTCATCGACGTGCCCGCCTTTACGAAGCGCTGACCATGGAAACGACGACAGAAGAGCCCTGGCATCGATCCGCCCTCCGGATCGACGCCCCCTCGTGATCGATCGCATTCGCGCTCGGTGGGGCGCAGCTGGCGGCTATCGCGATTTTCTGCGCATCGCGTTTCCCCTGATCCTGTCGACGGCCAGCTGGAGCATCCAGCACTTTGTCGACCGAATCTTCCTGACCTGGTATTCCACCGACGCTTTGGCAGCGGCCCTGCCGTCGGGGATGATGAACTTCATCGCCGTCAGCTACTTCATGGGCCTTGCATCCTACGTCAACACCTTCGTCGCTCAGTACACGGGTGCTGGCCGTGACGATCGGGTCGGCCATGCGGTCTGGCAGGGCAACTATCTCTCGCTCGTGGCTGGGTGTGTCGGTCTGGGTTTTACCTGGCTGGCCGTGCCCATCTTTGACCTGATCGGGCATGATCAGGCGATTCGCGATCACGAGGTGGTCTACTTCCGCGTGCTCTGTTACGGCATTGCGCCGCTGATTCTGTCGACCTCGCTGTCGTGCTTCTACAGCGGCCGCGGTCGCACCTGGTCGGTTCTTGCCGTCAGTGCTGCATCGACGGCATTCAATATCGTCGTCGACTATGCGCTGATCTTCGGACACTTTGGTGCCCCCGAGATGGGCATCCGTGGCGCCGCGTGGGCGACGAATGCATCGGCCGCCTTTGCCTGCGTCTTGTATCTGCTTTTGTTGGCACGTCGTCGATATCGCCAGCGTTACAGCACGTTCTCAGGTTGGCGCTTCGATCCGGCCCTGTTTCGTCGGTTGCTGAAGTTTGGTGGCCCCAACGGGGTCAGCTTCATGCTCGACATGCTCTCCTTC
>PATE01000079.1 GCA_002712305.1 Gemmatimonadota bacterium
TCCACCAGCGATTGCGGCCACAGATCTCCCTCTGTATCGACGATGGCGAGACGATCCGTGCGGCCATCGGTATGTACGTAGACGAGCCATCGACCATCGCGCGAAACAGCGGGTGCCGCAGGGGCTCCGTGGGCCGGTGTCAGATCCACGCCCGCGCCGCCCGCCAACGGTTGTCGACACACGCGGTCGCCGTCTCCGACGAAATACACATCTCCATTGGACACGGTGAACAGGCCGCCCCCATAGAACACGCGGGTCTTCACGAGTCGATCTGTCGCGATGTCCCGGTCAGATCGTTCACCGCGGCGTCTGCAGACGAGCTTGAAGTCGGCACCGTGGCGTTCGGCCCACACCAAGGTCGCCGCGTCACTATCGTAGCAAGGCTCGGTGAGGCGGATCTCGGCGGTCAGATGTTCAAGACCAATCGGCAGGACCGGGTCGGGCGCCTGGGCGGAACTCACGCCTGTTCCATGATCTCGATTTTGATGTGGTCGGGTCCGTCGATGAAGATGATGCGTCCAGGCGAATCACCCACCGGCCCAAGCCAGATGTGAACGTTCTCTTTCTCGATCTGGGCAAGGGTGGCGTCAAAATCGTCGGTGTTCAGGGCGAGATGATCGTAGCCCTGGTAGCGGCCCAATTCCATCTCGGAAAACTCGCGATCGGTGACGGTGATCTTCGTGTTGCCGATGTGCACGCCGACCCAGGTGGCTCCGCCGCGTTCGTAGGGCTCGTCGCTGGCGGCGCCGAAGACGCGCTTATAGAAATCGACGGCGGTGTCTACGTCCGTCGTCTCGTGGTGCACGTGGTTGAAGCTGTAGTTCGGCATTCGACAGATCCTCAGGTTGAAGGCTTGGTGCGGAACCGAGCATACTCGGCGTCGCGGGCAAAGGAATTCAGATCAATCTTCTGTCCGCCGAGCTGATCGGAGGCATTGGCGGCCAGCACAGCGGCGTGGCTGTTCATACTCGAGTGGAACGTGTTGCGCATGATCGACCCGTCGCCGGATGCGACGGCGCGTACGAAACACTCGCTGATGTGGCGCGTCCCATCTCTGGTGGGTTCCGGCACATGGATTTCATGTCGCAGATCCTGCTGCGAAGGCTGGGTCTGCGGTGGATAGGGCCCCTCATAGTAGTAGGCGACGGGGCTGCCCCCTTCGATCTTGAGGTGCCCGCGATCCCACATGAGATCGGAATATCCATCGCCATAGAACGTCTTGCGCAGGCGAGACATGAGCAGGTTGTACACGAGACCGCTTTCGAAGCCGAAGGTGACCGAATAGGCATAAGGATTGTCGCCACCGTCTTCGATGTCATCGGCGTGCCGGTGAACGTAGTCGGCGCGCACCCAGGCGACATCACCGGCCCAGTATCGCATCGTGTCGAGCTGGTGGATGCCTGCTTCGACCACGGTCGTTCCCGACCAGGCCGCCGATGCGGCCCACACACGATTTCCAGGCCCACCCAGATCTTCGGTGCGCGTGTGTTTGACCGAGTGACTCTCGAGGGTGCCGTTGGTCACGGTCGTGGCCATGACGAGCCGTTTGTCCTGCACGAAATCTCGAATCGCTTCGTGATTCGGAACGTGCCTCTGATTGAAGCCGACGCAGGCGATGACACCGGATGCAGTGATGGCCTGATCCATCTCGACAGCCTCATCGTAGTACAGGCTCACGGGTTTCTCGGCAAAGATGCCCAGCCCTGCCTTGGTACTGGCGATCACCTCACCGTCATGTCGATTGGGGGGGATGCAGAAATACACGGCATCCAGACCGCCCGCATCGAGCATGTCGGTGAAACTCGTGTGGGTCCGAATCTCGCCGAGGGTAAAGCCATCCACATACCCCTGCAGCTTCTCTTCCTCAAGGTTTTCGGGGAAGGGATCGCAGAGAGCGACGATTTCCGCTGCAGGGATGCCCGAAAGGCATTTCAGGTGTTGCAGAGCACGCTGGCCGAGGCCGACAATGCCAATTCGAACGGGCGTGGCCAAGACAGACCTTTCGACAGGAGTGCCACCCGGATGTTGATCAACAGCAAATTCGCCCCCCATCCGCTTACATGTCAACCGCGGGCAACATGGTCGACAGCTGGGGGGCACACGAACTATCTTTGCGACATGAGCTCGACCGACAGCAGCCCGATCACCGATCCTGAATGGGAGAATTTCTTCGCTCGCGAGGGCGGCGATGGTGGGGGATCTCTCGAAAAGCAGCTCGCCCAGATCGCCGTCTTTGATCTGTTACGGCCTCACGAGTTGCGAAAACTGGCACGGATCGTTCACGTTCGTTCCTTCCGCAAGGGCGAGTTGATCATCCGTCGCGGTACCCTGCAGTCGGGTTTCTACCTGATCCGTACGGGATCGGTCCACATCGTTCGTGAGGGAGAAGACCGACGTGAAGTGGTGGCGACTCTATATCCCCCTGAGTTGCTGGGCGAGTTCGCGCTGCTCGATGACTCGCCACGCAGCACGTCCATCGTCGCTGCCGAACCGAGTGAGCTGATCGGCTTCTTCAAGCCGGATCTGGACGACATTAGGAACACAAGTCCAGAGATAGGGTGCCAGATTTTTCTGCGGTTGGCGGAAGAGATGACGAAGTCACTCAACAAGGACTATGACCGACTCCGCCAGATGGGATTTCCCTTCGATGACGAAATGGAAACCCAGGAACTGGACCTGACGGCATGAGCGGAATTGGGCGGTACGTATCGTGAGCGACGGCGGCAAGAAGAAGAAGAGTTCGGCGGGTAAGAAAAAGAGCGGCGCCTCGAAGTCGAAGAAGAAGACCTCCGAAAAAAAGTCCGCCAAGCCGTCCTTTCTCAAACGCTTGCTAAAGCGAGATAGCGACACCAAGAAGTCGGCCACTTCAGCGGCCAAGGGCGCAGAGAAGAAGAAACCTCTTACCCCCCTGGAGCAGAAACCTCTTACCCCCCTGGAGCGCTCCATCGCCGAGATCCGTCAACTGCAGAAGGTGGGCGAACGCGACCCCGAGAGACTGGCGACGTTGCTGGCGAACATCCTCGCCAAAGAGAAGCAGAAGAAGGACGAGGCCCAAGAGAAGTTCGATACCATGGTATGGGACATCGTCAACAAAGATGAGGATGTGGGCGACGAGACCGAGAGAGACGAGGACGTCAACGGTTCAGATGGCACAGCCGGTGATGATGGGGCTGCCGAGGGAGACAGTGAATCGCCCCCTGGCCCAAACCCCAACTGACTCACCCTCTCGACTTTTTTCCCGCGCCCAACCTCCGAGCCTTACAGAGCGGCCAGGATCCCTCTCAAGTAGGCCAGGCTTGCCGCGGCAATCGATCGCGGATCGGGCTTGAAGTCGAAGACCTCCACCGAGACATAACGTTCGTATCCCACGTCCTGCAAAGTGCGAAGAACGCTGACGAAATCGGTATCCCCGAACCCGGGACCGCGCAGGTTCGCGTCGTTCACGTGGACATGATGCAGGTGGCCCCCGGAATCTCGCAGCAATTGTGGCACGGGGATCTCTTCCGTCGATCCTGAGCACACATCGACCATGGTCTGAAAATTGGGATGGTCGATTTCGGCGACCATCTTACGCGCTTCTTCCGCCGTCTGGATGAAGTTCGTCTGCTGCGAACTCAGCGGCTCGATACAGAGGGTCACGTCATTCTCGGCGGCAAGGTCGAGGCAGTCTCCGAAGACCGATTTGGTGCGCTCCCACGTCTCGCCGTAGTCCCAGCCATCCATCACGTTTCGCTGTTTCGGCGAACCGATGATCATCACCTTGCCACCGAGATCGCCACAGAAACGAACGAGGGACTGGAAATAATCGCGCGTGCGATTGCGAATCTCATTGTCCACATGGTTGGTGTAGAGGCCCTCCGGCTTGATCAGCAGCCAGTGCAACCCGATGATGTCGACGCCTGCCTTCTCAGCAGCGCCGCGGATCTGATGTCGTCGGGTCTCGGGGATGTCGTCGACTGAATCAGCAAGGGTGAAGGGGGCGATCTCCACGCCTTCGTAACCGATGTCGGCCGCGTACGAAAAGACGTCTTCGATTTTCCAGCCTTCGAAATACTCGTTGCACGTTCCGAACTTCATCCGACGTATCCTCTCTGGATCCTGAGTCTGGTTGTCTGCCAATCATCTGGCTGGGTATGGCTGTGATCTAGTCGGCATAGTCGCGACATGAAGCCACCCATGCCGCAGAAGATAGGCCGTTGCCAGGTCGCTACCACCACGTCCCGGAACTGACACAACAATGTTACTAGGCTGACACACCGCAGACCACGTTACCAGACAAGAACTGTGGCACTCCCATTGCATGAGTCGGCGGATGCGATGGAATCTTCTCCTGGTGATGTTGATCCCCGCCCTTGTGGCCGCCGCCCCCCGCGACAGAGGGGCTCAACGATCCGGATCTGCTGGCACAATGGCGGCAGCTGCTGGAGGATCGCGTTCCAGACCGGGGCTGGTCGAGCCGTCTCCGTGCGACAGATCTGGGAGGCAGGGAGGGGGTCCGATTCTACAGTCGCTGGGGGATGTCCTCCGATGGCCTGGAGGCGTCTGTGGTGACCGAAAGAGATCCCGGCGAACGACACCTCGACGACCATCTCGTCGGCTATCTGCAGTGGCAACACTCGAAGGGACGTCTCGTACTTGGCGATCTGCGCGCCGGATTCTCCCAAGGACTCGTCTTTGGTCGTGGGAGTGGTCGAGGGCGTGGGCGACCTCGTCGCGACTCGCACACCCTTGGTCTGCGCTCTAGTGCCGAGAATCGAGCCATTCGAGGGGCGGCAGCCTCCCTGGGACGTGGCCAATGGCTGGTCGTGGTCCTGGCGGGTCAGCTTCGGCGGGATGCTCGATTCGATGAGGCTGGGAATGTGCGCTCCCTGCCCGAAGATGGTCTGCATACAGGGTCCACGGCTCTGGCGGGTGAAGACGCACTTTCGGGTCAGGTCGCGGGGCTCCGGCTCCGATGGCAGCGGCAAGATCGCCACGTCGGTCTCGTCCTGCAGCATCTTCGTTTCGGTCAGAGATTGCGGCTGTCGAGTCGCTATGGGCGACATGTGTTCGTTGGCCGGTCGCAGGCCTCGGGCGCCATCGACGGGGGTTGGTTTGCTGGTCGACGGCAATTCCATGGCCAACTCGCTCGTACTCCATCCTCGTGGAGCTTCGTCGGAGGTTTCGTCGACCGCCGGCGAAACCGGCTCCGTTGGTCGGGGTAGGTCAGGTCGTATGGGCCTCGATTCTTCAGTCCTCTCGGGTCGGCGGATCGACGCTGGAAGACATGCAATGAGAGAGGTGTCGTCATCGATCTCCGCCGCAGCCGCTGGCGGACCTGGGCCGAGATCTCCCAGCGTCCCCGGCCCGCATCCATCCCCGTCTCGGACGACTCGGCGGAGGCCGGATTCGAGCGCACGTGGCGCGTTTCTCCAGGCCAACTGCGCCTCGACCTTCGCCAGCGATACGATCTCGACTGGCGGCAACACGCCAGATATCGTGGCACGCAACGAATCCGCCTCGCCGGAACGCGCTCAAGTGGGCTCCATCGATGGCGCATCCAGTGGCACAACAGTCTGTCCGATGGTGAGCGCGGTATGGCTCTGGGCCTCGAGGGGCGGCGAAAGGGGCCCGCTGGCCAGACGAACCTGCAATTCACCCTCTTCAGGATCCCTTCGTGGTCTTCCCGCATCTATGAATACGAGTCCACCTTGCCAGGGGCTGTCTCAATTCGGCCCCTCTCTGGGACCGGGTGGCGGCTGAATGCAGCCCTTGGCCACAGATCGGGACCCTGGATGCTGGCAGCCTTCGGCCGTCATGAACGGCGTCAGCACTTGCCCGCCCGCTCGGTCTTCGGCGTCCAGATCGATCATCTGGGGGCTGATACTCAGGTCCGTTGACATGTCGCAAGTGCTTGGATACCTTGCGGTTCCACCCATTGCGGAGGTCCGAGCGCCTTGCAGGAACCGTCTTTCGGCCACGATCTGGAAGACCGTCTTCGGCGGCTCAACGAGATCGGCGCAGCGCTCTCTCTGGAGCGCGATCTGGACACGCTGCTGGATCGCATCCTGTTGGAGGCCCGTCGCTTCACGCGCGCCGACGCAGGCACGCTATACCTGCTGCAGGGTGACGAGCTCACCTTCAAGGTCGCCCAGAATGACACGCTCCAGCTGTTCAGTGGCGGCCCCCACCGACCCGTGAATGTGCCTCCCGTACCCCTCAATGAGGAAAGTGTGTCCGGATACGCGGCCGTGACCGGGCAGACGCTGAATATCGTTGACGTCTACGCGGAGGAGGCGTCACAGCGCTTCGAGGGACCTCGCTACTACGACGCCATGACGGGTTATCACTCGCAGTCGATGCTGGTGGTACCGATGCGAGATCACGAGGAACAGATCATCGGCGTCCTCCAGCTGATCAATGCCAAGGCGACCGAGTCGGACGACATCATCGCCTTTCCGACGACCGACGAGAGTCTCGTCCAGTCACTGGCTTCGCAGGCCGCGGTCTCGATCAACAACGTGCGCCTCATCGAGGACACACAGCGTCTGTTCGAGTCCTTCGTCCACGTGATGGCCACCGCGATCGACGAACGATCTCCGTACACGGGAGGGCACATTCGACGTGTCGCAGAGATGACGATGCTCGTTGCGCAGGCCGTCAACGAGTGCAAAGAAGGACCTCTCAAAGACGTCGAGTTGGATGTGGACGAACTCGAGGAGCTCGAACTTGCTGCCTGGATGCACGACATTGGCAAGATCACGACACCCGAGTGGGTTGTGGACAAACCGACGAAGCTAACCACGATCTACGACAGAGTGGATCTGCTGAGGACACGCTTCAACTGGTTTTCGGCAGCCCTCGACGCGCATACACAGCGGCAACGGGCCGATGCGGCCGTGCAGGGTGTCGAGCTGGACGCGGGCATCATCGAGAAAACGGAGGCCCTCAGGGCCGAAATGACGGAAGATTTCGCCTTCCTCGAGCGAGCCAATGAGCCTGGCGAATTCATGGCAGACGATGATCTGGCACGGCTCAAGAAGATCCGCGACAAGCGTTATCTCGACGAGTTGCCCGCCCCGATTACCGACGAGGAAATGGTTAATCTGCTCATCCGGAAGGGCAGTCTGACCGATGGCGAGCGAAAAAAGATCAATGACCATGCGGCCATGAGTATCCGCATGCTCGAACAGATACCCTTTACGCGCAAATTGGCCCGTGTGCCCGAGATCGCCGGTGCTCATCACGAGAAACTGAATGGCACGGGCTATCCCAGAGGTCTCGAGGGAGACCAGATCAGCCTGCAGGCGCGGATCCTGGCGCTGGTCGACATATTCGAGTCTCTCTCGGCCGACGATCGACCGTATCGAGCGCGCCCCATGCCGCGTGAATTGGTGCTAAAGATTCTTGCCGAGGAAGTCGAGGACGGTCATTTAGACCGGGATCTCCACGACCTGTTCGTCAACCAGGAGTTATTTCTGAAGCTCGACGAAATCAAGCGGTCCATGGCCGCCGGCGGCACAGCGGACCAGAGTTGACACGTCCTTCACGGGTCCACCGACGTGCCTGGCAATGGCCAGGCATGATTTCGGTGCTGGCGTCGCTGCAGTTGAGCGTCTCTCCGGCAGCGCCGGGCTCACCTGCGACATCGTTCTGCGCCCAACCTGCCGCCAGATTGGCCAGTCCATCCCAGACATTGCCGTCGAGGGGATCTCTGCATGCCCTCGTTCTGTTCGGAACCTTCGTCGATGACGGCACGACGGGGTCGATGGTACCCACCTACGCCGACAGCCTCTTCCTCGAAGATCTCCCGGGGTCACTGACTCACTTCTTCGACGAGATGTCCCACGGCCAGTATCGACTGACAGGAAGCACTGCACCGAGGATCTATCGCTCACGAGACGTGGCCTCCGACTACCTATCCTCCTCAACCGGGTTCTCTGGTAACTTCGGCCGTTTCGTCAGGGAGATTGTCGATGCCGCTGAAGAGGACATCGACTTTGGCGCGTTCGACAACGATGGCCCCGATGGTCAGCCGAACTCCGGGGATGACGACGGGTTCGTCGATGTTCTGTTCATCGTTCTTCCCGATGCGCCGTCGGGGTTTCTCGTCAGCGAGGCTGACGGCATAGCGGCCCTCGGTCTGTCCACGCCTCTGTTTACCGATGATCCGAGCGCCAACGGTGGTCGCATCCGAATCCGCGACGATCAGAAAGTCGGTCGAGCTGTTGGTGGTTCGATTCAGAAGGCCCGTTCGTTCACCAGTGCTGTCGGCATTATCGCCCACGAACTTGGACATCTGCTCGGGCTCCCCGATCTGTTCGATACGGAGTTCACGAATCAGGGAGACCTCAGCCCGGCCGACGACAGTGCCGGAATTGGCTACTGGGGTCTCATGGGGCATGGGGCCCGCGGTTGGCAAGATGAGGGAGGACCGACACCTTTCACGGCTTGGTCTCTGGCCCGCTTGGGTTGGCTCGGCGTTGGCAATGAGAATCTTGAAATCGTCGATCAGACCCAGAGAGGCCTGCGTATCGTCGACTCTGCCACCGACGAGGGAATCGTCTATCGAATGGCGTTGGAGTCACCGCGCTATCTGCTCATCGAGCATCGGCGCTCCGATGGCAGCTACTACGAGCGAGGGCTGCCACAGGATGGTCTGTTGATCTGGCAAATCGACGAGTTCACGGCGAGCAACAACATCGAGCAGAGAAAACTCGTCGACTTGGTCTGCGCCGATGGGTTGTACGCCGACGCGGGGTTTCCGCTGGGTGTGGAGGCCTCGCCTGCTGTGGGGTCGGACAACCTCGACTTCTGGGCACATGATAGCGCCTACCGCACACGTCACGGAGGCAACCTTGGGGACGCGACAGACGTCTTCGACGGCGAACGATTTACCGAGTACACACCCGTGACGAATCCCTCCTCTCGCAATGTTGCGGTGGAAGCGATCCGGACCGATGGCGACGTGATGATCGCCGACCTCATCGTCGATGACCCCCGCAAAGCAGGCGTCATCGCCAGAGATGAGGTGTGGAGCGGGACAATCGACGTGGTGGCCGATATTGAAGTGCCTACAGGAGTACGGCTGAGGATCACGTCGGGCACGACGGTACGTTTCTTTCCAGATGCCCGCCGAGGGGGTGTCGACCCCATACGCAGCGAGGTATCGGTCAATGGTGTGCTCAGCGTCGGCGGCGGACTCACCACGACATTCACGTCCGCTGCCGAAAGCCCGGCACCCGCGGACTGGTCAGGCATATGGGTTCATCCCCTGGGTGAAATTCTTGTTATAGATACAGTGATCGAATACGCCGACCACGCCATCGTCGTCTCCGATGCGCGACGGAATTCTCTCATCGAGGATGTGCTCGTACGTCACATTCGTGGACATGCGATGCAGTTTGATGCCGATAAAGGCGCCCACACCCTGACCCGCGTCACGGTGGAAGACGTGCAAGGAACCGGCATGCTGCTGACGGGTGAGGCACCCGTCACCGTCGAGGGGGCACGGATCACCGGCTGTGGCGGCCCCGGGTTGCACAGAGATGGTGGTTTCCTGCAGTGTTCGGGGGGCGATTTTTCCGACAATGGTCGGCTGGATGGTGCGGTGAACATGTTGCTGGAAGATGCTGTGTTCGGCACTGTCGAAGAGAATCAATTTCGAGATGGAACGGGTGTCTTCGTCGATGGCGCAGCGGAGGTCAGGATCAATGACAATGTCTTTCGCGATACTCGGGTCGCGATACAGCACAGAAATGGGCGCGCCTGGATTCAGCGCAATACGATCACCGAGAGTGACACGGCATTCCAGATCGAGGGGGTGACCGAACCGGTCCGCTTCGAACTGAATCGAGTGAGTGATGTGCGCATTCTGGTGGACAATCAAACAAGACGAGATGTGATCGCGATTCGAAACTGGTGGGGGAGCGTCGACGCTGCGTCGATCGGCGCGCTCATGTCCGGTGGTCCTGTCATCTTCGAGCCCTTTCTCAACTTCGATCCCCTGTCCCCGGTCACCTTCGACATCGGTCCCGTCTTCCCCAATCCAAGCGTCTCGGACATCACCATTCCCTACACGATAGGCATCGGTGATGTCTCCGTCAGCGGTGGGAGTGGTCTCACTATCGTGGAAATCCACAATGTGGTGGGTGGATTCGTGCGGCGCCTGGTGGAACAGATCGCGGCGCCAGGGATCTACAGCGTGCAGTGGGACGGCCTCGACCAGGCGGGCCGGCCTGCCGCGGCCGGGCTCTACTATGCAAAACTGGATGTGGGCGGCATCCTTTTGTATACCCCGATGATTCGCTTTCGTTGAAGCTCATCCGTCGTGCGGGTCTCCAACTGTGTAGATTCTCACGGAGGGCAGGATTTTCCCCTTCGTCGATCCTTCCAACGAGGCGCCGAAGTTGGGAGGATCAGGTGCCCCTACATCCTGTACGAGATGGATCGTCGTGACCCGACATGTAGGACCGGCCGGTTCGTCGATCAAGACTCCATCCACTATACACTCCTGAACAGACTCCTCCAAACAGTGGTAACTCACTTATTTTTCTAAAGATATGCGCATCGAGTCCGATTATCTGATCGTCGGCAGTGGGGCCGCTGGCCTCTATTTTGCAATCCTCACCGCTCAGAGTGGCGCCTCCGTCACCGTCGTTACGAAGTCAGGTGCCGGAGAGTCCAACACCCGTTATGCCCAGGGAGGCATTGCGGCCGCCCTCGGAAGCGATGATTCCGTCGCCTTTCATATCCAGGATACGCTGGATGCTGGTGACGGGCTCTGCAACCGACAGGCAGTCCAAACGGCCATTACGGACGGCCCACGGGTGGTAGAGGATCTGCTGCAGCTTGGCACCCAGCTCTCACGCACGGCAGCGGGCGAGCTATCCCTGGGACGGGAAGGGGGTCATACGCGGCATCGTGTCGCTCATGCCGATGACTGGACGGGGCGCGAGATATCGCGCTCTCTCGTCGCCGCGGCCAAGGCCCAGGAAGGGATTCGGCTCGTCGCCGGGGCACCGGTCGTCGATCTGGCCATCGATAGCAAAGGACGCTGTCGAGGGGCGTGGGCACTGGATGGACCCACGGCGGAGCCGCTGGCGCTGGAGGCGCGAGCGACCCTGTTGGCGACTGGAGGCGCCGGACAGATGTACTCAAGCACGACCAATCCGGCGGTGGCCACCGGGGATGGTCTGGCGATGGCGTATCGGTCGGGAGCGATCCTGGCGAACATGGAGTTCGTCCAGTTTCATCCGACGGCCCTCGCTCATGAACAAGGCAATACCTTCCTGATCACGGAGGCATTGCGTGGACATGGAGCGATTCTCGTCAATGACGAGGGAGAGCCATTTTTAGAGCGGCAGCTTCATGGCGGCTCGTTGGCGACGCGAGACCGCGTGGCGCGCGCCATCGTGGCGGAACTGAAGAGAAGTGGTCGTCGGCATGTTTATCTCGACGTGACCGCACAGGATGCGGACGAGACACGCCGGCGATTTCCGAACATCGATCGCACCTGTCGAGAATTCGGGATCGACATGACGAGGGATCGGATTCCCGTCGCACCGGCAGCACACTACCTGTGCGGTGGTATCCATACGGATTTGGATGGGCGGACGAATGTTCCGGGGCTCTATGCCGCCGGCGAGGCCGCTCACACAGGATTTCACGGGGCCAACCGGCTGGCGAGTAATTCGCTGTTGGAGGCTCTTGTGTTCGCCCGGCGCGCCGCAGAAGCGGTGGCCGACGAGTGCGTGGATGCAGGGATTCGGTGGCCCACCCTCCCTCAGAGGAGGCAGGCGGCAGCCGAGGTGCCCGATCGTTGGCGCACCGAGATTGGCGATACGATGCTAGCCCTGGTTGGCATCGAGCGAGATGACGCGGGTCTGAAAAAGGCATGTCACCGGCTCGACGAACTGGCCGATGAAATCGAAGCGGCGCGCGATGACGCGTCGTTGGAGATGAGGAACCTGGTCACGGCAGCGCAGTTGGTGGCCAATACAGCACGGATGCGAACCGAGAGTCGCGGGGTGCACTACAACACCGATCACCCGAAGCGCGACGATGAGACCTGGCAGCACGACAGTCTGATCCAATTGGCACGGTAGCCAGGGGGTCGGCGGAAGGTGTGATGAGACCGGCAATGAGGACAATGAACTGGACAAAGATCGCACTCGCAGCGCTGATGGCGGCGGCTCTGGCCACCCCGGTGGTGGCAGGAGAGGCTTTCGTCACCAAGGCGCGTGGGACTTCGATCACCATAGACAAAGGCGCAGACGATGGCATCGAGGTTGGCCTCGACATGACCATCGTCAGACCACCGGAAGAGGCGGTGATCCATCCGCTGACGGGTGAAAATCTCGGGGCTCCCGAAATCGAGCTCGTCACCGGCAAGGTGAGCAAGGTGTCGGCACGAGCCGCCTCGATCACGCTCATATCCGCCCCTTTGCTATCGCTGCGACCCGGTGATGTAGCGCGGTTCGTCACCATCGAAGAGCAGATGGTTCTCGATCAGGAGATGTCGACGGAGACGGCTGAGAAAGCCGCTTCCGAACGCCAGCAGATTCGCTCCGACGCCGGCAAACTCTCCAGGAATATCAGCAGCATCCAGGGCACGATCCGTGGGTTGGAACGAGCGATCCGCGAACTGCGTCGATATGATGACGACGTCGTCAAACCACAGTTCAACTCGATCAATCGGCAGATTGCCGAGATGCGCGATGAACTCACCGAGTTGCGTACGACGGTGAGCCTTCTCAACTCCGTGCCTATAGGTATGGAGGGCGAGGAAGGCGAAGTGGCAACGATGACGGAAGAACAGATCGCGGAATTGAATCGCCGGATAGCCGATCTGGAAGAGAAGGCGACGAGTTTGGTTCCACCTCCCGCGGGAACGACGGACATGCCGCCGCCCGTGGAGGATGGGATGGATCCTATGGCTGAGGAAGAGGTGTCACCTTTCTTCTTGCAGCCCTGGTTCATCATCGTCGTGGGTGCTCTCGGGATTCTTGGAATCGCCTTCTTCGCCTACATGAAGATGGCAGGTGGCGACGACGAGGACAACGAGGACAACGAGGACGAGCAAGTCGTCGAAGAGTTTGAGGAAGAGGACGACGACGACGAGATCGAAGTCGATGTCGAAGAAGAAGAAGAAGACGACATCGTCGTCGAGGAGACGAGTTAGTCCCATGACACGGACACGAGGAATCGCAATCAGGGCCATCGTCACCAGCGCGATCACGGCTTGTGTGCTCCTGGTGCCGACGATGGGTTCGGCTCAGTCGATGATGTCGGCTGCGCCTATGGCATCCATCGACGGAGATGGATACATCATCCGCATGCAGACCAACAATCTTGTCCTGATCGACTTGGGGCAGGGAGATGGTGTGGCCGTGGGCGACCTGTTCGATATCATCGCCGCCGAGGTGCTTCGCCATCCACTGCGTGATTCGGTCCTGGCGGTGACGCCAAAACCGGTCGGCGCTGTACAGGTCAAGCAGGTCTATCCGCGAATGTCGCTGGCAATGATCATCGATCTCGATGCCGGTGAAGACCCCATGCTCAAACCGATCATGCGCGTACGCGATCCTGAACGAATTGACGATCTCGCCAAGGCGATGACACGACAGGTGTTTCGTGTTGCCAGCAGCGGTGTCTCGCTGCGAACGGCCGTGATCCCGGGGATCTACCAGATGCAGATCGGCGAGACCACCAAGGGCCGCGTGCTGCTCGGACTCGAGGCGGCGGCACTAATCGGCGGGTTCGCCTATCGGTCCAGTTCGAACGACTGGCTCGATCAGTACAATGCCCTCGACGGCTCGTTCCCGCCGAGTGAATTCGACCGTTACTTCAAGGAAGCCCAAGATCGACGCTCGATGAGCAATCGACTCTTCTGGGTGGCCGGTGCGCTTTATCTATACAACTGGGCCGATGTCCTGTGGATGGGCAGTGCCCCCAGATTTGCATCGGCCGACCGACCCCGAACGCAGATCGGCATGACCTTCGCAGATAGCGGGCAGCAGCCACTGCTGCAGCTCCGTCACCGATTCTGAGGAGGGGACTGGGATGAAAGTGAAAACGGGGATGTTGCGAGCCAGGACGCTCCAAGCTTGGGCGATCCTCGCCTTGAGTCTGCTCTGGTTCGCCGGTTGTGGCAACGTCAAGCGAGAAAACCCACTCGATCCGAGTGTGGGTGGTGGCGTGACACTTCGCGATCAGCTGATTGGCAGCTGGAGTCGCGACGAACTGTCGGCCAACGAGATCTACCTGTTCAGGGTCGATGGCTCCGTAGAACTGAAGAGCTACAGCAGTCCTTCGGGCGGCACGGTCGACAGGAATCAGTCCTTTCCGACCACGCGTGTCCGTGTGTTCGCGGGAACCTATACCCTCGTTGGCAATCTGTTGACGCTCTTTTACACGCGTGCCCAGTCCAACGATCCTGCTGACGAAGTCCAGGTGCCGTCGGGCAATACCACCGTGGAGATCGCGATACAGCGAAGCACGCTGACCATGACACTCACGGACGGCAAGGTCTTTTACGCCCGCTTGAACTGATCCTGGGGGGTTCGATCAGGGTGACTTGCCGGTGATCGGTCTGGAGTAGACCCAGGGCGCCGTCGAAGCCCCGTCTTGCTGTGGTTCGCGTGCAGCGTATATTCCCGCTCTCCCAGTAATTGCCGCCTCGGCGGCGCACCCTCTCCCCGGGGGAGTGACTCGGATTGAGCCGCGGCATCGTCGTCCTCGACTTCGGCGGCCAGTACGCCCATCTCATCGCCAACCGCGTGCGTCGACTCAATGTCTGGGCCCAGATCCTGCCTCCAGACGCCGACGTGAGTCTTCTGCAGGACGCGGCGGGTGTCATCCTCTCCGGTGGCCCTTCGAGTGTCTACGCCGAAGACCGACCCCCCTTCAACGAACAGATCCTCCATGCTGGTATACCTGTCCTAGGCCTGTGTTACGGCCACCAGCTCATCTGCCATCATCTCGGCGGCCGGGTCGAGCGTGGAGACACCATGGAATTCGGTGCTGCCGAACTCGAGGTCCGTCAGGCGACGGGCGTGCTCGATGGGCTGCGGCCCACCGAACCGATCTGGATGAGCCATCGCGATCTGGTGGCCGAGATCCCAGAAGGCTTCGAGATCCTTGGCGTCACCGAGGACTGCCCCGTGGCGGTGATGGGCAACGACAAGCGGCGGATCTACGGGCTGCAGTTCCATCCAGAGGTGACCCACACCGAATCTGGCATGCAGGTGCTCGACAATTTCCTCAGTCTGTGCGCATGCGATCGCGACTGGACGATGGAAGGGTTCATCGAGCGCTCTGCCCAGCAACTGCGCGATCAGGTCGGTGATGATCGCAAGGTCTTTCTACTGGTCAGCGGGGGCGTCGACTCCACCGTCGCGTTTCTGATGCTGAATCAAGCCCTGGGCACCGATCGGGTTCTTGGCCTCCACATCGACAATGGATTCATGCGTAAGGGAGAAACCGCGCTCGTTGAGCAACTGCTCAATGCGTCGGGGTTCACCAATCTTCAGGTGATCGATGCGAGTGACGAGTTTCTCGATCGCGTCGTTGGCATCGCCGATCCGGAAGAGAAGCGACGCCATATCGGCGAGGAGTTCATCGCTGTTAGAGACCGCTCTCTGTCAGAGCTCGACCTCGACCCTGACGAGTGGCTGTTGGGGCAGGGCACGCTCTACACCGACACCATCGAATCAGGGGGGACCGACCACGCACAGGTGATCAAAACCCACCACAATCGAGTGGGTGTCATCGAGCAGCTACTGGCCGAAGGCAAAGTCGTTGAGCCACTCAGCCAGCTATACAAGGATGAGGTGCGCGAAGTCGGTGAGAAACTTGGACTGCCGCACCATCTGGTGTGGCGTCATCCCTTCCCGGGGCCCGGACTGGCTGTGCGGTGTCTCTGCAGCGATGGGGACACGGGCAATGGTGCAGTGGATGGTTCGAAGCTGAGCGATCTGCTGTCAACCGAGGATACCGCCCACCTGGACATCGACGTTCTGCCTCTACGCTCGGTCGGTGTGCAGGGCGACGGCCGCACCTATGCCCATCCTGCAGTGGTACGCGGCCGAGAACACGCCGCCATGCTTCCCGGGGAAGAGGGGGCGGTAGACTGGGACACACTCGAGCGGTTGTCCACGGATCTGACCAATGCCGCCGATCAGATCAATCGAGTCATCTTCCAGCTGGCTCCTCAGCAAGCACTGGGCCCACAACGGCTGATCCCNAGCTATCTGACCCGAGATCGACTCGATCTGCTGCGAGAGGCCGACGCCATTGTCATGGACGCTCTCGACCGGCACAACCTGATGGCCCACGTGACCCAGATGCCCACCGTCCTTCTGCCCCTGTCGACGGATGGCGCCTCACAAGCGTTGGTGTTGCGACCGATTACGACGAGCGATTTCATGACCGTCCGCTTTGACCGACTGCCGACGGCGTATCTGGTCGATGTGCGGGATCAACTGATGCAACTCGACGGCATCGAGGCGGTCTTCTACGATGTGACGCACAAGCCGCCAGGCACCGTTGAATGGGAATAGCGTTGGACGCTAGTGCTCTCCCGATCGCTAGCGCCGACGCTGCATGACGAATCAGTTACTGCACGAGCGTGTATTTGCTCTTTCCTCGGCGAATGACGACGTAGCGGCCGTGCAGACCATCGGCTTTGCGCACCATGTGTTCCAGGTCGGTGCAGCGCTCGCCGTTGAGGTAAATCGCCCCTGAAGAGATGTCCTGTCTGGCCTGCCGTTTCGAACTCGACACGGAGGCCGCCACGAGCAGGTCGATGAGTCCGGACTCGACTTCGCCCATGGCATGGGTGGGCACGCCGTGGAAGGCCTGCTCGATCTCGTCTTCTTTCAATTCTGCCAGCTCTCCCTGGAACAGGGCCCGAGAGATTCGCTCGGCTTTCTCGGCTGCTTCCTTGCCGTGCACCAATTCAGTGACCGACTCGGCCAGGGCCCGNTGCGCAAGGCGTTTTCCCGGATCTTCTTTCACAGATGTTTCCAGGTCCCGAATCTCGTCGTGGGACAGGAAGGTGAAGGTCTTCAAGTATTCGACGACGCTTCGATCGTCTGTGCCGATCCAGAACTGGTAGAATTCGTACGGCGAGGTACGGTCGGCGGACAACCACACNGCGCCTTTCTCCGTCTTGCCGAATTTCGTGCCATCGGCGTTGGTCACGAGGGGGCAGGTCAGGCCGAAGGCCCGGCCGCCATCGGCGCGCCGGATCAGCTCTGATCCGGCAGTGATGTTCCCCCATTGATCGGACCCGCCCACCTGCAACTGGCAGTTCTCACGCCGGTACAGCTGNAGAAAGTCGTAGGACTGCAGGATCATGTAGCTGAATTCGGTGTAGGAAATGCCACTGTCGAGTCGCGAGTTGACCGAATCCTTGGCGAGCATGAAAGGGACGGGAAAGTGTTTGCCTACGTCCCGCATGAGCTCGATGGCGCCGAGACCTCCCAACCAGTCGTAGTTGTTCATCATGCGGGCACCGGAAGGGCCATCGAAGTCGAGGAAGGGCTCGATCTGTGTGCGGATANCGGCACTCCATTCTTCGACGATGTCCGCCGTGTTCAGCGATCGCTCCTGCGCCTTGCCGGAGGGGTCGCCGATCAGCCCCGTGCCGCCGCCCACGAGTGCGATCGGTCGGTGACCTGCCAGCTGGAATCGTCGCAGGAGCAGAATCGTGACCAGATTCCCAATCGTGAGGCTGTCCGCAGTGGGGTCGAATCCCGCGTAGAGCACGGTGGGACCGGCGGCCAAGGTTTGGTTCAGGTCATCCTGATCGGTGACCTGGTACAGCTGGCCGCGAAAGGCGAGATCTTCGAGCACTTTCATGGTTGCCTCTGGTTTGGGACCCTTGAGTAGGTGCTTCGTCTGGCATAAAAAAAGAGCTGCCCCCGGGGACGTTGACCATCACCGGGGGCAGCTCTGCAGCGAGTCGATCAGCTCGACGTACTCTCAGCCACGTCCCCCGAAGATGGTTCCACGGGTCGAATAATACGCGTAGCCACGGTATCGGCGCTTGATCGTCCGCATGTTCACCAATCTATGGGGTCCAGCCCCAATTCGCCAGCCCCTGCTCAAGAGTGAAGCCTCTTCACTCTGGGGCAGATAGGGTTGGAGCACTAAGGCTGGGGAATCCGCTGCCTGCGACGACGCATGCGGGCATAGGGGGTTCCGATCCCATTCTGACGGCACAGACGGCTGAAAGCCTGGGTGGTAATCCCCAGGGCTCGACTCGCATCCTGGTTGCTGTGAAAGACCCGAGCGACACGCTCGATCTGATCAATGGGGGTTTTGTGCATGACGGCTCCTTTTTCGACGTCGGCAGCGCCGACCCAACAGGGAAAAATGAGGGAGAACGCAAAACGCCCACCTATCCCGTCTCTCCAAAGGCCCTCGAAAATGCTTCGAAGGCCGGAGGCCAGGGTAGGTGGGCGTCTTGAGGGCTTTTGGCCCCAGACTGGTCGACGTCCCTCCGAGTGAGGCGATATCGTTTTTTCTTCAGGCCAGTCGCACTAACAAAGCACGGAGAGGGCCTGGCATCATGTCAAGAAGAAATCGTCCACGATTGCCACGTCGTCGCGTCAGGCTATCTTGATTCGAGCGAGACACCCACATCCNCACGATCTCATCTGCACACTTCGGAGACAGATCTATGCCCCTGCCCCTTCGCACCCTTGGCTCCACCGGTTGTCAGGTTACCGCCCTCGGCCTGGGCGGCGTCTGTTGGAATCTCGTCGAGGAAGATGACGTGGCCATCGGCGTCGTTCACCGTGCCATCGATCTGGGGATCACCTATCTGGATACCGCCTCAGGCTATAAGGACAGTGAGCGGAAGCTGGGACTGGCCCTCAAGGATCGAGATCGAGACGGCCTGTTTGTGGCGACCAAGTGCATCAAGCGCTCTGGTGACGACGTCAAACGCGAAATCGCTCAGAGTTTCGACGATCTGGGTATCGAAACGATCGATCTGATCCAACTGCACGCTATCGACCAGGACGAGACCTTGGCAGAGGTCCTGGGCAGTGACGGGGCCTTGCGGGTGATCGAGGAATACCAGCAGGCGGGCAAGATCCGCTANGTCGGTCTGACGGGGCACACCCATCCGGCAAGGTTCGTGCAGATGATTGGCGAATACGACTTCGACACCGTCCTCAACCCCATGGGGGCGCCCAATCGTGTGTGGAACGACTTCTCTTCCACGACGATTCCGGCGGCACGTTTCAAGGGGATGGGTATCATCGGCATGAAGGTGATGGCCTATGGCCAGGTGCCGGCCGAGTATCGACCTCAATTCCTGCACTACTCGATGGGGTTAGACATCGATGTGGCCATCGTGGGCATGGACACGATCGAGCAGGTCGAGGAAAACGTCCGGATCGCCGAGGCCTTTGCACCGCTCAACTCTGCACAAGAGTCCGATCTGTTCGATCGGGCGATGGAAGTCGCCTCGGGCGACAAGAAGAAACTGTTCTGGTTACCTGAGGCGAAGATGGCGTCGTAGTCGGATTGGTTGCGAGATTTCACCGCCGTTACCTATAGATCTTTTCCCCTCGCTCAGTCTGGCCTAATCGAGTGTCCAGTCCATCCGATCAGGAATTTGAGGTCCGCCGTCAGCTCGTACAGATGCAGATGCTGTACAAGGTGGGGCTGGCGATGAGCGAATCGCTCGATCCCTCCTTCGTCGCTGAACAGGTCCTACACCGGGCCCTGGCCATGGTAGATGCGCGGGCCGGCGCACTGCTCGTGTGCGATTCCGACGAAACGATACCCGCCTGTGAGAGCGGTTTGGCCGATGCGCTGGCTGCCCTGTCGGCCCTTGATGAGGTCCGAAAGGCCTGGGACGAGGGCCAGGTGGCCCACATCGACCGCGGTGATGGCGAAGTTCCACGACATGTGGCCATCGTCCCCCTTCGTTTTCACGAAGAGGTGGGCGGTGTGCTCCTTCTCGCCGACAAAGAGATGCGCGGTGGCAGCGCCACAGGATTCGACGACGATGACGACGGCATGCTGGAATCCTTCGCGATGCAGGCGGGATCGGCGCTGCGCAATGCGCGCCTCCATCAGGATCTGCAGTCTGCCTTCGAGGCGCTCAAAGCAGCGCAGGAGAAGATCGCCCAACTGGAGCAACTGCGCGCTCTCGGAGATCTGGCCGGCGATCTGACGCACTCCATGCGCCACGCACTCGGTCTGGTTGTGGGACATGCCGACATGTTCCTCGCCCTCAAGAGCGATCCCGAGAAGGCGATGCGATCTGTCCTTTCAACTGCCGAGGGCGGTCAGGATCTGATCGGGCGCATTGATCGGGCCGCTGCCGCGGCTACTGCTAAAGTCGATCGGCGCTGCTGTGCGAAAACCTATGACCCGTCAAGAGGCGTCGGCGTTTCAACCCGATTGCGACTGAAGGAAACGGTTCAGTTCGTCGGCGAAGGCCTGCGAGTCCCGGTGGCCATACGCTGATGGCCCGCCCTCGACGAGGGCGGCACTGCGAAGTGTCTCGAGTAAATCCCGCGTTGCCAGACGCTCCTTGATATTGTCTGCCGTGAGCATCGTGCCCCGGTGATCCAGGGCTGCGGCCCCCTTGGCCACGACCCGATCGGCGAGGGGGATGTCTCCAGTGATCACCAGATCTCCATCCTCTGCTAGTTCCACGATGTGATCGTCTGCCTCATCCGGCCCTGCCGCGACGGCGACACAGTCGATGTGCTCGGAGAGGGGAACCCGCATGTACTGGTTGGCGACCAGGGTGGTTTGAATGCCGAGGCGCTGTACGGCGCGAAACAGGATCTCTTTGACCGCCCGAGGGCACGCATCGGCGTCGACGAGGATTTTCATCTGGGGCTGAGCGATCTGCTGGAGTGGATGGGCGTGTGGAGAATGAAGATCGGCCACAGAGGGCGAAGGCGACAGGTTGGGTTCGGCTGTTGTGAGATCTGAACAACGTCCGTACGCTTACTGATTGGTCATTGAGACATGGGCGATTAGCTCAGTTGGTCAGAGCACCTGCTTTACACGCAGGGGGTCGCTGGTTCGAGCCCAGCATCGCCCACCACTACTAAGTGAAACGGGCAGTGTTTCTTAGGGGGATTCTTCCAAAGAGGGACGCTGTCCGTTTTTCTTTGGGATCTAACGCCTGTCTAACGGCCATTTTTTCGCTCTCCCTCTTGGCCCTCGCCATGCAGCCTTTTTTCGTCTGAGAAACCGATGAGGGGAACCTCTTACGATGTTCGTGCGTTATACATACGAGGGTTATTTCCCCGTATTCACGCATGTATAGCGCGGGAAACCGAGTTACAGAAGGGGATTTATGAATAAGTCAGAGCAGTGGGCCGTGTTTTCCTTGGGGGATGCCTCTGACATCACAGGGATGAGTCGTCGCAAGGTATTGTTGCTCATCGAACAGGAAGTTGTATCCTCGACCCTCCCATCTGGCGGTCGGGGCAACGCACGGCGTTTCACCTTGTTGGATATTGTCAGGATTCAGATCGCTGTTAGGCTGGAAAATTTCGGAATGGCACCGCGCTTCATGCGGAAGGTGGTTTCCAAGTTCACCGACCGTAGACTGTCGCCCACGAAGGGCAGTCCAGCGGTGGAGGCTCAGATCACCTCATCGAACGGAGAATTGTCAGTCACTTACAAATCGGAGGAGGAAAAAGCACTTCAATTGATTGGAGGCAAGGAAGGCCAGAAGGCAGACATGATACTGAACATTGCGATAGGAACGATCATCAAC